>JBAXRL010000272.1:0-4635 GCA_037131205.1 Actinomycetes bacterium
AGATCCGAGGAAGGGTTTCTCGAGTCGAACCTCTGCCGTGAGGAAGACCTACAAGGCTCAGGAGCTGGAGTCGGGACTCCAGCGGAAGGGCTTCTCGATGGCGAAGCGCGGAGGCGACAAGTTCTTCGAGCTCTGGGTCGACGGCAAGAAGATCCTCTTCACCTTCATCAGTCACGGACGCGGCGAGTGCGGGGCTTGGCACGTCGGCAAGATGGCTGCTCAGTGCAAGATCAGCAGGGACGAATTCCACGAGCTCATCGACTGCCCGATGAGTGAGGCGGAGTACATCGGTGTGCTTCGCGCCAAGGGGATCATCTAGCTCTCCGGCAGCCGGGCCTACAGACTTGGCGGGATAAGCCCCAAGCCCTGCACCTTACCCGACCCTCCGGACGGATTCGCCTACACCCCGTGGTATGACGCAACCGGCGCAGGTAGCACCCGAGCGCCGCGAGCGCGTCACACGACGCGGGTGTATCTTCGCCCGCCGGCGGCGCAGAGGTCATTGCCGCCGCGCCGCTGCAGCCGGCAGCAGATTGCGGGCGCCACGGCTGCCGGCAGCAGACTGGCGTGCCGTGGCTGCCGACAGCGATCCTGCCTGTGCCTGGTCCGCGGACGCCCTGAGCGACAATCACGGCTGCGAGAAGCCCGCGCTGCTGAATGAAGACGCACGCCAAGCCGTCCGAGCCCCGTGTTTGGCTTGACGAGTCGGCTGGGGCCGCCGGCCCCGCCGCCATCTTCGCCGAGGGGAGCCCATGGCACGCCTTGAAGAGCTGACGCCGGGTGCGAGCGTGACCGGCGTCGCCGCGGGCGAGTCGGTCGCCGTCGTGAGCGTGGAGTGGCACGGCTCCGACGCGCTGACTCTCGTGTATCGCATGGCGATGCCGAGGTGGCCGTAGTCGAGCTGCGCCTCGGCTCCCGGCGGGGGATCGTCGCGGAGCACCGTGGCCTTTCTCCTCGGCGCCCACCTGGGGAAGCTCGCTGCGCACGTAGCGGCGCAGGCCGGCGACGCTCACGGTGAGGCCGCGATCGTCGCCAGGCGCTGGTGGACGGTGGACGGTGTGGTCTCCGCGAGGTGCTCTGCGATGTAGTCATGGAAGAGCGCGATCTGGCCGAACGCCGAGGAGCGCGCCCGCGGATCTGTGAGCTCGGGGAACCAGGCCTGCACCTTCTCCGCCCACTCGCCCCGCGAGAGCGGCGCCCCTCCGGGCGTCATGCCGGCCGCTTCGGCGCGGCCCGCTTACTTGCGCACCGTCTTGCGATCGAGGCCCAGGGCGCGGGCCATCTGCGAGACGCTGTCTCCCGCTTGCCAATGCCTCAGTAGCTCCACTACGTCCACCACAGCGAACATCCTCCTGGCCATCCGTGCCCCCTCGTTCGACTTGCTGACGGGGGGCACACACACTATGTGCGCGGACCTGGAGACCCTGGGGTGTGGGATTACCTGATCCCGCCCCTGGGGAATTGTTTGACGCTGCAGGTTTTCAGCCTGGGGAACTAACTATTTGGTCGCCGACAGGCTTCGAGGCGGCCACCGCGTCCGGGGCGAGCGCCTGCGCATTGGAGCTCGTCTCGGTGAAGGATGGCGCCGTCGCCCGCCGAGTGAGGCGAGCTTCTACCGAGCGGCCGCCGATGCCCGTGACGCCGATTGGGTGCCTCGTGACAAGGGCTATCGTACTCGAGGTTCGTAGGGATCGCTCCCTGTCTGCCTCCGCCCGCTGCGACGGCACCCCGCGTCAAGATACGTGGCGGGGTGCCGCTCCGCGCCACATACTGCCCAGCCAGCTGGGCTCGTTGTGCAATGGCCGACGCGCCGCAAGTGGAGTACATTCCGTGCTGAGCATGGCCGGACCTGACGCAGTACTCTGCCCCTTCTGCCGCCGCATCGTTGCCGGCGACTACCTCCGCGAGTCGCCCGGTGGGCTCGTGGTCGCGCTTCTTGACGCCTACCCCTTGAGCCCCGGCCACACGCTCGCTGTGCCTCGGCGACACGAGGCCGACCTACTCGGCCTCAATCCCCAGGAGTCTGCGGAGCTGTGGTCGTTCGCGATCGAGTTGTGTCGGGGAATCAAGGGTGAGTACGCGGCGGCTGCGCTCACCGTCGGCGTCAACGCAGGAGCAGCCGCCGGCCAGACCGTCCCGCATGTGCACTTGCACATCGTGCCACGCTTCGAGGGCGACGTGCCCGATCCCCGCGGCGGCATCCGCTGGGTTCTGCCCGAGCGCGCCGCGTACTGGGAGGACGCATGAGCCGCGACGCCGGCCCTGACGTTGCTAGGCCCGACCGCGGGGCGATCGAGTTCGCCGAACGCCTCATCGCCATGCTCGACGAGGGCGTGCGCACGGCGACCTACAAGTTCGCGGTGCTGCTCGCTCTGCTCGACTCGTGCCTCGAGGGCACGACCGCCATGGGCGCGCCGCCGGACTCGGTCACGACGAGCGACCTCGCGCGCCGCGTCACCGAGCTTTACTGGCCGCAGACCAATCCCTATGCAGGCCTCGGCGGGGCCGCTATCCTGCGACAGAGCTCGGGCGGCCAGGCCGAGATCATCGGCGCCATCCGCCGCTTTCGCGAGAAGAACGCCCCCGACCCTTCGACGCCCCTCGCCGAGGCGCGCGCCAAGGCGCCGCTGCAGTTCGGCAACCTGCTCGACGCGGTTGAGTGGAAGCTCATCGAGATGCCCCTGCCGCGCCTGCAGGTGATGGGCGGCGTGCACGACCCCTTCATCTACCGCATCGGCTGGGACATCGGCGTGAAACGGGCACAGACTCGCGAAGTGGGCTTCGACGCCCGCGTGCACTTCGTGGGCAGGGCCGCCGAGTACCTCGTGCAGCTCGGCGGCCTCCTGCGTCCGCTAGTTGAGACCAAGTGGGCGAACCTCATCCTGCGCCTCAATCGCCAGATCTTGAGCGACGCTGGGCTGCCGGAGTTCCTCTTCGGCGCCGAGCGCGTCTCGCTGGGCGCCGTGAGGCCGCTGCTGCGCGAGCTCCAGGGCGAGCGTTGCTTCTACTGCGGCGGCGGCCTGCGGAGCGCCGCCGACGTCGACCACTTCGTGCCCTGGGCGCGCTGGCCCGACAACGGCATCGAGAACCTCGTCGCCTCGCACCCCGGCTGCAACAACAGCAAGCGCGACTTCTTTGCCGCGACCAGACACCTCGAGGCTTGGCTGCCTCGCTTCGACCAGTCGTCCCGCCTCGGCCGCGACCTGTGCGAGGCCGCAGGTGCGCTCGACTGGGACACCCATCCCGAGCGTACTCTGAGCGTTGCTCGCGCCTTCTACCTGCATCTGCCGGAGACGGCCAGACTCTGGCTGTCCCGCGACGCGTTCGAGGACGCCGATCGCTCGCGCATTCTTTCGTTGCTGGCTGGGTGACAGCGCGGGCGTTGACATCACGAATCGCGCCGCCTGGCCTGAGCACTTCGCGTGGCTGGCCGGACGTCTGAGCAGGCTTCGCGAGGTCTTTGCGCCAGTCGTGGCGCGGGTCAGGGCGGAGTTGGCTGAGAATGGGGAAGCGGAGGGGTGAGGCGCGAGAGGGACATCGCAGGCGAGCACATTCGATCATCCGGGGCGGTCGGCTCATGAAGAGCTACGGACAAGTGGCGATCATCGCCGCGACTAACCTCGCAGCGTCGTCCAATCTACCCGGTGGCCGAGTGAGGGGACTCTCTTGAGCTGTCGACAAACGGCGCGCTCTCCTCTCCGGCCGGGCCGCAGATGGAAGTACGCGGTGCCCGCCACGGCGGCATGCATGCTGGAGAAGCCACGCTCGAACCTGCTGACAACGGGAGGCCATCATGACGCTCAACGCGGAGTACCTAATGGGGAGGAACCTGCGGCTTGCCTTGATCCCCCTGGCGACGAAGAGCAGAGCGGTCGCCAAACGCAGCAGGCGGAGCGTCCGCAGCGCCCTCATGGCGCGCAGCGAACGCAGGAACGGCACCACGACGAGCGCCAGGTCGAGGATGTTGTGGACGATGAAGTGGCGCTTGCGCGGCGCCAGGCAGAGCCGCACAAAGCACTCGGCTGCGAACAGCACCCAGATCACTACGTCGACCACCGCGAACGCGGTTCGCTGCGTCTCGCTGAGCTGCATCACCAGGGGGATCACCAGCAACGGGATGATCGCCACGGACAGCGCCAGCATCGGCCATTTGCCGGCCTCTTCGAAGTCGTTGAGCGCTTGTTCGGATGGCTTGATCATTCGGAGGTGCCCGAGCGGGTTGCCGCCAACAGGTACGCGTGTTGCACCTGATTCCGCCCACGACCCCGGCCGGCATGCCGTGGGGTTGATTCTGAGCAGCGCCGATAGCTCCGCAGCGGCGGCGTCAGGCAATGCCCCACCCCCGCTCTCCACGTCCGCGCACATAGGTTCCCGGTTCCGGGATGCCGTCCCGCCCTGCTTGCTCTCCGGTCGCCACGTCGCTCAGGGGCGACAGCTGCGTGGCACAGGCAGTCGTCAGCCTCGGATTCGCGCCCGCACACGATACGAAGTCGTGTTCGCACCAAGTGCGTGGTCGTGGGTGGGGATCGTCAGGCCGGGGCCGGGACAGCTCCGTCTTCACCCGGCCGGGGCCTCCAGGACGCCCAGCACTTCCTCGGCCTCCGACGTGTCCTTGGCGATCGCCTCGGCGATGAT
>JBAXRL010000273.1:0-4632 GCA_037131205.1 Actinomycetes bacterium
GTGCCACCGGACGATATCGTCCTGCTGATGACCTTCAACACGGACCGGTCCGGTAGAACATTCAGCTACGACCAGAGCATCGCCCTCATCGCCAAGGAGTCCAAGGCGCCCATCTACGGCGTCTGGGACTTCTATCTCGGCAAAGGGATCGTCGGGGGCATGCTGACCAGCGGCTTCGACCAAGGGAGGATCGCGGCCGAGATGGCCTTGCGCATCCTGGACGGCGAAGCCGTGCGGACCATCCCTGTCGTCACCGTGAGTCCCAACCGCTACAAGTTCGACTATCGGCAAATGGAGCGCTTCGATATCAAGACCGCGGACCTGCCGCCGGGCAGCCTGGTCATTGACGAGCCGGGCTCGTTCTATGCCCTCCACAAGGCCCTCGTGTGGGGGACCATCTCCGGCTTTCTCGCCTTGACCGCGATCATCGTTGTGCTCCTCCTGTATATCGGGCAGCGCAGGCGGGCGGAGGTGTTGCTCCGGGACAGCGAGGAGAAGTACCGCTCGCTGGTCGACTACATCAATATCGGGGTGTGCCGGACGGCGCCCTCCGGCCGCTATCTCCAGGCGAACCCGGCCATGGCGAAGATCTTCGGCTACGACACTCCGGAGCTTCTGATGGAGACGCCGGCCGCGGAGGTGTACTGGAACCCCGATGACAGAGAACGATTCTTCGAGAAGCTCCAAGCCAAGGGGTCCGTGAGGGACGTCGAAATGGCGATGAAGACGAAGGACGGGGCACTCATCTGGGTGTCGCTCAGCGTAACCGTCCAGTACGACGACCAAGGCCACGTCAAATGGGCCGACAGCGCTCTGGAGGACATCACCGAGCGCAAAGAGGCGAGAGACAAGCTTCAGGAGGCCCACGACGAGCTGGAAGCCAGGGTGCGGGAGCGCACCTCGGAGCTGTCCTCCGCCAACGAACAGCTCCATGGGAGATCGCTCGAGATCACCGCGTTGTATGAGACCACGAAAGCGCTTTCACTTCACGATTCCCTGACGGGCCTGTGGAACCATGAGGAGATCCTCCGCATCCTCGGGCTGGAGCTGGCGAGGGCCGCACGGGAAGGGAGCCATGTCAGCGTGATCATGGCCGACCTCGACCATTTCAAACAGATCAATGACACCTACGGCCACATAACGGGAGACGTCGTGCTTTGCGCGGCCACCGACAGGATGCTCTCCACGTTCCGCTCCTACGATGCCATAGGCCGCTACGGTGGGGACGAATTCGTGGTCGTCATGCCCGGCTGCGACGCCCAGCACTCTGTGGACCTCGCGGAGCGACTCCGCAAGACGATCGGGGACGAACCCATTGTCACCGCGGCGGGCACGCTGTCCGCCACCATGAGCCTTGGGATCGCCATCAGCGGCGGGAAGAAGCGGCGAGATGTGGGGTCGCTCGTCCATGCCGCAGACCTGGCTCTCTACCGGGCGAAGACGAACGGCAGAGACCGGGTCGAGCTTGCATCTAGCGATGAGTAAGGCGGTGATGTGGTTGCAGCGACGCCTTGCTCGCCGGCGTCGGCCGGCGCCCGCCACGGCATCGCCGCCACCGCGCTTGGCGGCGTAGAGCGCCTCGTCGGCGCGGCGCAGCAGGTCGTCGGGGCGCTCTTCGGCGCACGAGCCTTCGAGTGCAGGCGCCCTGTCAGCGGCGTGCACAAGCGCGATCGGAGGCGCTCCCCGGGCGCGGAGCTGCCGCACGACCTCTCCGCCTACGTTTCCCGTCGTTCCCGTGACCAGGATCTGCGCGGCCATGAGTGAGCTTCCAGAGTCCGACATTGCGGCGGCGGCCCCGCCGCCATGTGAAACGTATCGCAATCAGCGGCGCAGCACGAGGATGGGCGGCGGCGCACGCGAAGCGCACCCCGCGGGCCTCTCAGCCCTCTTGCTCTCGCCCCACCTTCCTGACAAGGGCGACAAGCCCGTGCAGGACGCCGACGGCTATGGTCGGCTCCTCCTTGACAAGTCTCAGGAAGTCGGCACGGGCGATGCGCAGCGTCTCGAGCTCATCGAGGGCGCTGACCGTCGCCGCCCGCGGCGCCCCATCGAGCAGCGAGAGCTCCCGAAGCTCTCCCCCGGCTCCAGCACGTGGGCGTGCCCGTCGGGCGTCACGACCTGCGCACGACCGGCGACAATGACCTGGTAACATGACGGCAGACGGTCATCGCTGAACTCACCCCCGGCGCAAGCCTACGCTCGCGCCCCTCCTCCGGACAGGTTACCGCAAGCATGGCATCACGTACAGGCCCGGCAGGCCGCACACCCCTCGGTGTCGCTCCCTGGGCCGAGGCTATGTAGACCGCAACTTCCGGTTACGGTTTGCATACCTGCAGGCGGCGGCGCACAGCACTGGTACTCAGGCCGGCAGGGTGATTCCGCAGCGGAATCCGCGCGGCCGACGTGGACACTCTCCGCCGCGCTCGATAGAGTCGCCTCATGACCGAGCCAGGACCGCTCCAGTTCGATCCCGAGGCGATGCGCGACATCGGTCATCGCACGATCGACGCGCTCGTCGACGCCATCGCCGCCATCGAGGACCAGCCCGTCATGTGCCGGGTCGGGGCGCCGCCGATGCGCGAGCGCCTCGACGCGCCTCCGCCGGCCGCAGGCCGGCCCTACGAGGAGGTCCTCGCGCAGGTCTTCTCCGACGTCGTGCCCTTCTGCGCCCACACTGGGGCCGGCGGCTACATGGCTTTCATCCCCGGCTTCCCTACCTGGCCGAGCGCCATGGGCGACCTCATCGCCAGCGCCCTGATGCTGGACTCGTGCTGGTGGGCCGGCGGCGCCGGCGGCAGCCAGCTCGAGCTCACGGTGCTGCGCTGGTTCGCCGACTGGCTCGGCTATCCGGCCACCGCCTCGGGCGTCCTGGTGAGCGGCGGCTCGGCCGCCAACATGACCGCGCTCGCCTGCGCCCGCGAGCGCCGCGCGGGCGCGATGCGCGACGACCTCGTGGTGTACGTCTCGTCGCAGAGCCACTCGTCCATGGCCCGCGCCGCCCGCGCCCTCGGCTTCCGCCCGGAGCAGGTGCGCGTGCTGCCGGTGGACCGCTCGTTCCGCCTGCGCGTGGACGTGCTCGAGCAGGCGGTCGCCGCCGACCGCGCCGCCGGCCTCGTGCCTCTCGCGGTGTGCGCCAACGCCGGCGCTACGAACACCGGCGCGGTCGATCCGCTGCCCGCCCTGGCCGACCTCTGCGCCGCGCACGACCTTTGGTTCCATGTGGACGGCGCCTACGGCGCCTTCGCCGCGATCACGGAGCGCGGGCGGAGCACGCTCGCCGGCATCGAGCGTGCCGATTCCATCACCCTCGACCCGCACAAGTGGCTCTTCCAGCCGTTCGAGTGCGGCGCCATCCTGGTGCGCGAGGCCGAGGGCCTGAACCGCGCCTTCGAGATCACCCCCGACTACCTGCGCGATGTCGAGACGCGCGACGAGGTCAACTTCTCGGACCGCGGCCTGCAGCTTTCGCGCTTCTGCCGCGCCCTCAAGGTGTGGATGTCGCTGCAGACCTTTGGCCTCGACGCGTTCCGCGAGGCCGTCGACGGGGCGCTCGATCTCGCCCACGAGGCGGCGGCGCGCGTCGAAGCGAGTGCGGAGCTCGAGCTGCTCGCGCCCGTCGACCTCAGCGTGGTGGCCTTCCGCCGGCGACCCGCCGGCGAGACCGACGAGCGGCGCCTCGACGCCATCAACCTCGCCCTGGTGGCCGCCGTGGAGCAGACCGGCGAGGCGCTGGTGTCGTCCACCCGGCTCTTCGGTCGTACCGCGATCAGGACGTGCATCCTCAACCCCACCACCACGGCCGCCCACGTGCACCGCGTACTGGACATCATCGAACAGACTCCGCTCGAGGCGCTCGACCTCGGCGACAGCGCGCACGTCCCGGCGCGCCGCGAGCCGGACATCCTGCTCGGATGGGCCACGAGCCCGTCCGTTGTGGAGCCCGACGTCCGTTGGGTGCCGTTGTTCGCGGCGATGGGCGCGAAGGAGGCGGCCGATCTGTTGACTCGAGCCACCGAGCGCCGCCTCGAGCCCGGCGAGACCCTCATCGAGCAGTGGGACGCCGGCCGCGACTGCTTCGTCATCCTGAGAGGCACGTTCGAGGTCCGCGACGCCGGGCGCACGCTCGCGACGCTGAAGGCCGGCGACCTCGTCGGCGAGATCGCCGCGCTCGACTGGGGCGCCGGCTACGGCGCCGTGCGCATGGCGCAGGTCGAGGCCGTGACGCCGGCCACCGTGCTCGTACTCACCCCGGAGCACCTGAGCGAGGTGCTGCGGCGCTCGCCGCAAGCCCTCGACCTCGTCGAGCGCACGGCCCGCGAGCGGCTGGCGCAGGGTCAGTAGAGCCGAAAGCGACGGCCGGAGGCGCCCCCGCGGGGCCCCGCCGGCCGTCGCCCCTTGCGCCGCATCAGTGGGCGCGCGGCCGCGGCTGCACGTACCGCGCGTGCGCGGCCTTGAGGCCCGGCGAGCACCAGGCCAGCGTGAGGTCATCCTCCCCCCGCGGCTTCATCTGGGCGCACGCCGGCTGGCCGGCGAACACGACCTGCTTCGTGTACGCGCTCTCGGCGCATCTGCAGCGGGCGCGCGGCTGCTCGGCGTACAGCTCCGCGTACGTGCACTCGAGGCAGAGCGGCT
>JBAXRL010000274.1:0-4627 GCA_037131205.1 Actinomycetes bacterium
CGCGACGAGATCGTCGCCGGCGCCCTCGCCAAGGGCAGCGGCTGGGAGCAGTACGTCTATGCCCAGCCGGGCACGGACGGGCTGCAGCTCAAGACGACCTACTACAAGCTCGCCCACGGCAGCGACGGCCGGCGGTACGTGGTGGGCGCCGGACGCTACCTGGGGCCTTGGGAGGGCGCCCCGCAGCCCAGCCCCTCCGCCTCGGGCGCGGCCACGCAGGCCCAGGTCCAGGCCTTCGTCGAGAAGGCCGTCGCCTACGCGCGCACGAACGACAAGAAGAAGGCGCTCGCCGCCTTCACGGCGCCGGGCGGCGAGTTCCACGAGGGCGAGCTCTACATCTACGCCTACGACTTCAACGGCACGGTGATCGCCCACGGCGGCGACCCCAAGCTGGTCGGCAAGGACCTGATCGGCATGACAGATCCCAACGGCCTGCCCGTCATCAAGAACCTGGTGCGCCTCGCCAGGGACGGCAGCGGCTGGCTCTACTTCATGTGGGGGAACCCGCTGAACGACAACCGCGTGGAGCCCAAGCTTGGCTACGTCATGAAGGTTGACGACAACTGGTTCCTGGGCTCCGGCACCTACGGGCCGGCGGCGGTCAAGCCGCCGAGCAAGGCGCAGGTGAAGGCGTTCGTCGATGAGGCGTGGGCTTACGCGAACAAGGTCGGCCGCGAGCGGGCGATCGCCGTCTTCATGGACAAGAGCGGGCCGTTCTACCGCGGCGAGCTCTACGTCTTCGCGGACCAGTTCGACGGCACGGTGCTGTGCTTCCCGATCGAGCCGCAGTCGGTGGGCAAGAACCTGTGGGACCGCCGCGACCCGGATGGGGTGTACCCCATCCGCGAGATGGCGGCGGTCGCCGAGGACCCCGGCTCGGGATGGGCGAGCTACAAGTACGCCAACCCAGCCCAGGGCTACCAGATGCAGCGCAAGCTCAGCTACGTGCGGCGCGTCGACGACACCTGGTTCCTCGGCGCCGGGACGTACGTGCCGGCCGACTGAAGGGCGCAATCCCGGTTCAGTGTGCAACGCAAAGCGAGAGGAGAGTGTGATGTCGGAAGAACAGGCAAAGGCATGCGTCGAGAGGCTGAAGAGCGACGAGGCCTTCCGCGCCAGAGTGATGGCGGAGGAGGACGTGGACGCGAGGATGGCGCTGATCTCCGCGGAAGGGTTCGACTGCAGCGCCGCGGAGATCGGCGCTCTGCAGGAGCTGGCGGACCTCGATCTGAGCGCAGTGGTCGGCGGCTCTGGCTCGATGCCCTGCGGGGTAGCCGTCCCGTGCGAGCTCGAGGAACGTTCCGGTAAGCTCATCATCTAGGAACGCGGTGGGCGGCGGCCCGCGGGTCCGCGGGGTCGCCGCCCACGCTCTGGAGCACCAACGACCGCATGTCACCCGGAAGGAGGCACTCCATGTCACAGGAACAGATCGACGCCCTCGTCGCCCGCTACAACGACGACTCCGCCTTTGCGGCGGCGATGGACGCTGTCGCAGGCACCGACGACGCGGTGCGCGTCGCCGCCGAGCACGGCTTCGAGGTCGACGCCGCCGAACTGGCGAGCTCGATCAGCACCCTCGACCTCACGGATGCCGAGCTGGAGGGTGTCGCCGGCGGGTACTCGTGCTCGCCGATGTGCATGCCGGCCAACTCGTGAGATCGCCGCTCGAACGGTGCAGGGAAGAGGCACGGCAGCCGTCTCGCGCCCCGCGGCCCTGATGAGAGGGTACGGTGACCGACCCGGACCGCGCGATCCAGTGGCACGGCCGGCGCTGGGACGACCGTCTGGAGTCGGCGCGGGCGAGCGTCCCCGCCGGCGAGGCTGAGGCGGCCGCCGGCGGTTCGGCGGAAGAAGCCGCCTGGCGCACCGTCGTCGACCCCGACGACGCCGGCCTGTTCGCGCGGCGTCTGGCTTGGGACGGCCTCGACGAAACGTGCGTCGAGCTCCTCTTCCGGCCGGGCGCCGGTCCGCACGGTACGCACGCTGCCTGGTGGGACGAGCTCGTCCACCTGCGCGCGGCCTGCCGGCAGGCGGCCGCGGGTCCGGCCGACGACCTCGCCTGGCTCGAGGGGCTCGAAGCGGGGATGAACGAGGCGCCGTCGAGCGCTCCGCCCGGCGAGCCCATCCCCTTCGCCCATCTGCTGTGGCCGCTCGTGCGGCGGAGTTGGGATCAGCTCGCGGCAAGCCTTGATCGGGAGATCGTCCGGCCCCGGGCCGCGCAGGCGCGGGACGACGTCCGGGGCGCGCTGCTGGAGCGGCTCTCGCGCGTCTGCGTCCGCGCGCTGATCGAGGACTTCATCCGCGACCGGCCCTTTGGCCGTGGGCTGATGCTCGCGCTTGCCGGCGGGCCTGCGGCGGCCGGTGCGCGTCGCGACCGTTACGCGTCCTGGTGCCGCGCGAACCTGCGCGACGGGCTGAGTCGCCTGCTCGGCGAGTACCCCGTCCTCGGGCGCATCGTCGCCGTCATCTGCCTGCAGTGGCGGCGCAACCTGGCGGAGCTCCTGCGGCGCGTCCACGCCGATCGCGGGGCGCTGCGCGCGACGTTCGGCATCGGTGACGATGCCGGTCTCGCGCGGCTGCGCTGGGGCCTCAGCGACCCGCACCGCGGCGGGCGCAGCGTCGCCACCCTGTCGTTCGCCGGCGACGTCCTCGACATCACCATCGTGTACAAGCCCAAGGATGTGCGTATGGAGGCGCGCTTCCAGGGCCTCATCGGTGAGGTCGCCGCCGCGCTCGGCGACGCGTCGTTTGTTTCGCCGGCGGTTCTGCCGAGGGGCGGTGAGTACGGATACGCCTCGTACGTGCCGCACACGCCGTGCAGCGCGGCCGCCGAGCTCCCGGCCTTCTATCGCAACGCCGGGCGCCTGCTTGCGGTGCTGCACCTGCTGGGCGCGACCGACTGCCACTCCGGCAACCTGATCGCCTGCGGTACCGGGCTCGTTCTGGTCGACGCCGAGACCTTGTTCGAGGGACGGCTCCGCGCGCTCGGGTCAGAGGCGCCCGCTGCGGGGGAGGGACCGCTCGAGGGCCCATTGGCGATCTCGCTGCTGCAGACTGTGATGCTGCCCACGTGGCTGCAGGGCGGAGCGGAGGGCGCGTTCTACGACATCAGCGCCCTCGGCGCCGACCCGGCTCCCGCGGAAGCCCGCCCGGCGCCCGGGTGGCGCAACGTCAACAGCGACGACATGGTGTGGGCGACGCGCCCGGTCGTCCCGGATCACCCAGCCAGCCTGCCGGTGGCGCCGGGCTCCGCAAACCCGCTCGCCGATCACGTCGAGGCGCTCATCGAGGGCTTCGCGGAGGTCTACACGCTGGCGATGGCGCCGGCGCTGCGGGCGCGGATCGTCCGGCACATCCGCGGATTCGCCGGCGCGCGGCGGCGCGTCCTGCTGCGGCACACGCGCACCTACGCGATCGTGCAGCACCGCGCGCTCGCGCCGCAGGCGCTGCGGAGCGCGGCCGCCCGGGCGCGGGAGCTCGAGCGCCTGTCCCGCGCCTACGTTCTCAGCGACGACAAGCCGCTCCTGTGGCCTCTCCTGCGCGCCGAGCTGCACGACATGGAGGACCTCGACGTGCCCTACTTCGATCACGGCCTCGGCGCGACCGCGATCCACGCCGCCGGCGCGGCCATTCCCGATGCCCTGGACGGCGATGGGCTGACCGAGGCGGTGGAGCGCGTGCGCTCCTTGTCGGCCGGCGATCTGGCGTGGCAGGTGCGGCTGATCCGCGCCGCGATCGGCGTCCGTGGGTATCGGATGACGCCGAGTCCGGCGGTGGGCGCCGGCGCCACGGCCGAGGCCGAAGGCGAGGCGCCGCCGACGGGCGGAGAGCGAGCGCTCTCCGCGGACGAGCGCCTGGCGGCCTGCCGGGACATCTACCAGGCGCTCGCCGGGTCCGCTCTCAGCGACGGCGCCGGCGACCCGACCTGGCTGACCCCGTCGGTGCTGCCCGCCGTGCTCTCCGACCCCAGGCGCGTCGCCCTGTGGCTCATCACGGACGGCTTGTACGACGGCCGCGCCGGGGTGGCCGCCTTCCTCTACGCCTGGGCGGCCTGCGACCCCGGCGGACCGGCCGCCGCGCTCGCCGCCGCGACCATCGCCCCCGTGCTGCGCGCCCTCGACGACCGCGACGGCTACGCCCGCTTCCGCTTCCTGCGCGACCTGGGCCTGGGCATGAACGGGGTCGGTGGCCTCCTGCGCCTGTTCGAGATGCTCGCCCGCACGTCCTCCGCGAGCGCCTGCGACTCGAACGAGTATCGCGACAGGTTGGCGGAGCTGGTGAACGACGAGCTCATCGGCAAGGACCGTGCCCTGGACCTCCTGAGCGGAGCGGCGGGCGCCGTCGGCCCCCTCGCCCGCCTGCACGCGCAGCGGCCGAGCGACCAAAGCGCGCGGGCGCTCGCGGGCCTCGGACGGCGCCTCCTGAGCGCCCAGGACGCAGCCACCGGCGGCTGGTTCACCGGGCAGTGCGTGCGTCCCCTCACCGGCCTCTCTCATGGCGCCGCTGGGATGGGCCTCGCTCTCCTGGAGGCCGGCGTCGCGCTCGGCGACGAGCGCCTCGTCGAGGCGGCGGCGCGGGCCTTCGCCTACGAGGCGTCGGTCTTCGACTCCGCCGCCGGCAACTGGCC
>JBAXRL010000275.1:0-4622 GCA_037131205.1 Actinomycetes bacterium
GAAGGCCTTCCATCTCGTCGGTCGCGTCGATGAACTGGCGGAGCACCTCGTAGGCGTCCCACAAAGCCGCCGGCGTGTAGTAGATCTCGCCCTCGGGAACGTCGCGCCGGTGCGTCGCGGCGAGGGCGCGCAGATCGAGGTTGACGACGAGGCCGGACCCGCCGGTGTGGCGGATCCAGCGCGCCGTCGAGACGAGCATGGCCCTCGCGTTGTGACGCGCGATCCGCTGGTAGATCTGCAGGGGCTTGACCGCGCTGATGAGGCGCAGGTCGCCCCTCAGCCAATCGAGAATCGAGGCGCAGCTCTGCCGCCCACCGGCGTCGTCCTCCAGTTGCGCCAGGCAGAGCTGAGTCATGGCCACGCGAAAGTCCCGGGCCAGCGTGTAGTTCTTGATGACGCTCCGGGTGAGGCGCTTCTGCATCTCGCGGCGCACGATGTTCTGGTCGACCTCGTTGGCCGCGGCGAGCGTCGCGATGGTGATGTGCCCGGCGGGCGTGAGGTAGAGCTCGGAGGCGAGCGCGGCGCTCACGCGGTGCGCCGCGGCGCTCCAGTCGATCTGTGCGGCGACCGCGAAAAAGACCTGCTGGATCATGCTGATCCTGGTCTGCGCGGCGGCGACGCGGACGCACGTGAAGCCGAGGCTCTCGCCGCCGTCCTTGAGGTCTTGTCCGAAGCCGTCGAGCACCGCGGCGTCGGCGCCCACGGCGAACTTGACCGCGGCGCCTCCGTCGCGGACGAAGCTCGAGAGGTAGGCCTCGGCGAGAAAGGCGGCGTAGTCCGCGGCGTTGATCTGCGGGGTCATGGCCTCAGGCCTCGAAGCCTATCGAGGTGTAGTCGACCCGGCGCCCGTCTTCGCCAACGACGGTGATCATGCCGGACGCCGACTTGGTGCCCGTGCTCCGGCCGAAGTGGACGCGGGCGCCTTTGCGGGTGACGCGCTCGGCGCTCTGCTCCAGAAGATAGAGGTCGCGCCCGAACTCGGGCTTCGAGTACTCCCTGGCGCTCCCGGGGGCGATCGTGAGCGCCGCGTACACGTGGTCGACGCGCACATCGGGCCCGGGCTGGCGACCGCTCGCACGCAGATGTCGCGCGTGGTCCCACGCGACGTGCAGAGACTCGAGGAACTGGGCCGCCTTGAATCGCGGCGGCCGCGCCTGGACTGCCTGGAGATGCGCCACGAGGCTCGACGGCCGCACGCTGCGATACGGCTTGCGATCAATGAAGACGCAGCGCCTGGAGGCGTCGACCTTGACGAGGCTCGGATAGCAGACGATCGTGCCCTCTTCGACGCTCGCCTGCAGGCCGCTCGCCGCGGCGCCGGCGACGAATTCCGCGGTGAACCCGCCGTCGGCGAAGTAGGCGGCTTCCTCTTCTTCCGAGAGGCCCCACGACCGCCCGGCGCTCAGGGTCTCGGCGCGCGCCACCTGCAGGTGGCCTTCGAGCTCCGCCAGAGCCTTGTGCAGCGCGTTCAGGTCGCCGACGCGAGCCGCTTTCTGGCCGGCTTTGAGCCCGCTTGTCAGCTTGGCGACTGACTTGAGCGCCGTCTCGATGCGACGCTGGGTCTCTTCGCAGGCTCTCTCAAGGACTGGGCCATCCGCCACGTGCGACTCCTCCTCCGATTCGGCCTCGACGAGGCCCTGTTCGACGAGCGCAGCCACCTGTCTGCTGAAGACAGCAGCGGCTGAGACGGATTCGCTCCCTCGGCGCCGACAAGGCGCCGCCTCCGGCTGCCGGCGATTCTACGGCATTCAGGGGACACTATCACCGCGCTGGGACAGAGGGGATCGCGCGGACGACCCGCCGCTCGGGTCGCGGAGACGGGCTGGGCGGCGGCGGCCTGAGCAGGTACCATCTGCAGCCAACGTCAACCAGCGGCCCACGGGGCACGACGAGCGCAGAGGCGACCTCATGACTGACGAGCATCACGGCATTCGGCCCGATCCCGCCTCCGGCTTGAGCTCCGCTCAGGAGATGCGCCTCTGGCACGCCGACATCCTCGCCGCGGACGGCGTGCTGCGCATCGCCGACTCGATGACCCTGGAGCGGCTCGCCGGCGCGCGCCTGCTCATCAACGCCCGCGTACTGCTGAGCGCGCTCGCCGAGGATCCCGTGACCGCCACCCAGTCGCTCGGCAACCTTCCGCGGGCGTTCGTCAAGCGCATGCTGGAAGAGATGAGCTGGAAGCCCCTGCAGCTCGAGCGTTTCGGCCGCGGAGACAGAGCCTTCTACAACGAGGAGGAGGTCCCCGACCTCAACGAGCTGCGCGTGGTGCTGGGATTGGCCGGTCTGCTGAAGAAGCGCCACGGCCGGTTCTCGCTCACGCAGAAGGGAGCGCGGATGCTCGCCGAGGAGCAGGCGGGCCGGCTCTTCGCCCTGCTCCTGCGCACGTACTTCGGCAGGTTCAACATGTTCTACGGCTTCCGCCTGCAGGATGACCCCGAGGTGCAGGCGCGCATCGTCTTCTCGCTGTGGGTCATCGGCGAGCTGGCGGCAGGCGGCGGCGAGACGGCCCCCGCCGCGGGTGGCGGCGGCGAGGCCGCCCGCGCCCGGCCCGCCGGCGAGCCCGCCGGCGCCACCACCAGAGAGATCGCCCGCGTGGTCGCTCGCGACGAGCTGCAGTGGGGCATGTGGGAGGCCGCGCCGCTCGGTTGGTACATCCCGCGGTTCTCTCACATGGTCGCCTCCGTCATCCTGGAGCCGCTCGAGGCGTTCGGGCTGCTCACCGAGGTCGCCGGCGAAGAGGCCGAACCCTTCAGCCTGGCGCGCGACTGGGGCCTGGAGACGAGGTGGGCGGCGACGCCCCTCCTGGCCGATGCACTGACCTTCGAGCTGGGCGCCGTGGAGCGCGATGGGGCGGCGGAGGATGAGGCCGAGTGGGCGGCCTTCGTGCCCACGGAGCACGTTACGGCCAGCGCCGCCTTCAAGCGCTACCTGTCCGACGGCGCCTCACCGCTGGTCGACGACGCCGGCCCCGACATCCGCCTGCTGGTGCAGGCCTGGTCGGCGTTCCTCGGCAGCGCGGCGGCCGCCCCGCGGGGCATGAAGCCCGGCAAGGCGAAGGCAGCGCGCTGGGCGCAGCTGAGCGCGCTGCAGGCCGTCGCCTCGGCCCCGACGTTCGTCGAGAGCATGCGCGCGGCGGAGCTCCCCGACGAGCCGGGCCCGGCGATGTTCGCCGCCACCATGGCGGCGGACTTCGCCTGTTGGTGCGCCGAGAACGAGCTGGTCCCGGAGAGCATGGCGATGCGCCGCGCGGAGGAGGCGGCGCATGGGGCCTGGCGGCTCGGCCGCGCTCTGCGGGACGTCCCGTCACGCGATGACGACGTGGACGACGACGCCGTGGACGCCTGGGCCGATCTGGCCGGCGGCCTTGCGCCGCTCGCCGAGGCGCCGCCGCCGACCCGAACGCCGCGGCTCGCCGAGGCGCCGCCGCCGACCCGGATGCCGCCGCCTGCCTGGACGCCGCCGCCGACCGCCGACCACGCCCGGCTTCGCCTGGTCCCGGACACGCGCGCGACTGGGGCGGGCGCAGGCCGCATCGCGCGCCTCACCGTCACTCTGATGGAGACCCAGCCCGCGGTGTGGCGGCAGATCGAGGTGCCCGCGAGCGCGACCTTCGCGCAGCTTCACGTGTTTCTCAATGCCGCCATGGGCTGGGAGGACTGCCACCTGCACGAGTTCGGCTTCGGTGACCGGCTGGTCGGCGATCCGGAGCCGATCGACGGCGACGGCCCCGAGATCGAGGATGAATGGGAGCTGACCCTGGCGGACGCGCTCGCCGACGGCCACAGGGAGCTGATCTACACCTACGACTTCGGTGACGAGTGGCTTCACCAGGTGCACGTCGATGCCGTCGAAGACGCCGCCGAGGGCGTCTTCTACCCGCGCTGCCTGGACGGCGCGCGCGCCTGCCCTCCGGAGGACGTCGGCGGCGCCTACGACTTCACATTCTTCCTGGAAGCCCTGGCCGATCCGCGCCATCCGGAGCACGAGGAGCTGGCCGACTGGTACGAGGAGGTCTACGAGTCGCGCGCCTTCGACCCCGGCGTCTTCGACGCCGAGGCGGTCAGCCGACGGCTACGCACCGTCGCCGCCAGGGCGCCGGCCGCCGACGATTTCGACTTCTTCGACGCCGAATAGCACGCCGGCCGCCGGCACGGGGCGACCACCGAGCGCGCGCCGACGGCGCCGACCGCCGAGCATGCGGACACGCGGGCACGGCGCCGACGGCCGAGCACCCGCGACTCAGTATCGATGGCATGAGGCGGTCGACGACGCCGGCGTTCAACGCGCCGGGCATCGACGCCGCGGCGCCCGGCGAGTACACAGCCGGCAGCGCTCCCGGCGCGCCGGCGACCCCGGCGCGGGGTAGTACGAAAAGGGAAGACCAGGATTCCTTAGGGCCTATCCCGCCAGGGATGTGCGTGCGGGGCGTTCGGGGACCGAGCGGGGCGGTCACGAGACGGTTCCCTCGTAGCCCAGCTACGTGGGGATCCGGGGAGGGGCCGCATCCGCGATGTGTCCACGGGCGTATCCGTGCGTGCAGACCTATTGGGATAGGCCCTTATCCTCCCTCGCAGTACTACCCGCCGCGGCGGCATGTCGCGCCGTCCGCGCGCGGGGCG
>JBAXRL010000276.1:0-4598 GCA_037131205.1 Actinomycetes bacterium
CGGACGGCGCGGACGGTACCTGCGTGGCCACCAGACGCCAGGGCTTCGTCGTGGGCCCGGAGGGCGAGCTCTACAAGTGCTGGACCGACGTTGGGCGGCCCTCCATGATGGTGGGCAGCATCCACGCCGGGGAGACGATCACCGACCCGGTGCTCGTGGCCCGCTACGCGACCGGCGTCGATCCTTACAGCGACCCGCGGTGCCGCGTCTGCGCCGTGCTGCCCATCTGCGGCGGCGGCTGCGCCCACCGGCGGCTGCTGGCCAAGTATGAGGGCCGGGAGGACGTCGACTCCTGTTCGCTCTACAGGACCCGCCTGCAAGATTGCCTCGAGAGCTACATCCGCGTGAAGCGCTCCCGGGAGACGTGCGCCGCCTTGCTGCGGCCCGGGACGACTGCGGAGGAGCGGCCCGCCTGGCGGGTCATCTCGCCGGCGCCGGAGCAGCCTCCGGCTCCTCAGGGCGGGGCCCGGCGCCAGGCTCCGCGCACGACGACACGAACAGCGAAGGAGGAACCATGTCACAAGAAGAGGTGAAGCGGCTCATCGAGCGCATGGACATCGACGAGTCGTTCCGGGAGACGATGATGGCGGCGCCGGACGTGGCCGCACGGCTCTCCTTGGCCGCCGCCGAGGGCTACGACGTCACCGAGGAGGATCTCGTGAGCGAGGGAGCCGCGCTCAGTGACGCGGAACTGGGACGTGTTGCAGGAGGCAGTGCCATGCAGGGGGTGGGTGGCCCCTCCGATTTCGGGGAAATGCCGCCGTGCTGCTGCTGGTGGTGAACGCATCAGGGGGTGTGCTGCCCTTTCGCAGGAAGATGTGAGGCGGCTCGTCGAACGCATGAACGCCGACGAGGAGTTTCGGGAGACGCTCCTCGCGGCGCCCGACGTGGCAGCGCGGCTCGACCGGGCCGTGACCGCGCTCCTGGCCCTCGCGCTGCCGGCGGCCGGCTGCGGCTCGTCGGGCGGCGGATCCGCCGCCCGCCAGGGCTCGGCCTCGCCGAGCCCTGGCGGGACGAGCGCCGTCACCGAACAGCAGGTGATCGACCTGGTCGACCTGACCTGCACGGCGATCGGGAACGACGCGCCCGGCGCCTTTGCCGCCATCAACGCCGGCCAGGCGCCCTACGTCGATGGAAGCGCGTCAGGGCTTGACGTAGCTGATCATTTGACCCACGTAGCTCACCACGCCCGAACCCGCCGCCGCCACGGCGTCGAGCTCTTCCTCGCTGAGATTCGGACCGGCGGGCAGGGTGAGATAGCGGATCTTCTCGGAGTTCTGCACGACGCGGATCTCCATGCCCTCCGCGATCTGCCAGCCTTCTTCTCTGAGCACCTCATCGGGGCTGGCCAGCAGCCTTTCCTTGAACCGCGGATCAGACTGCGCCTTCCTGGCGAGCGCACCGTAGAGCGCTGCGACCTCTTCCTTGCCGTGCGTCATGGTTCCTCCTCGAAGTGAGACTGGCCTGCTAGAATTGAAGGACCGCGAACTGCAGGTCCGCGGCGTCCCCGTCACCGGGGACGAGGACGTAGTCGGAGAAGATGTCGAAGTCCTCCAGGTAGTTCGCGTACGTGCCATCGCCCCTGCGATAGGCCCAGAGGACCCAGCCTCGCTGGACCCGCCGGGTGGCGTCCGGCACTTGGTGCGCACCGTCGACCTCATCGGCGAACAGGCTGGTGAGGCGCCGCTCGAGAGCCGGCTCTTCGGCGGCCGGCCGCCAGCCGTCGGGGTCGCCGAACCTCATGGTGAGCTCGGTGCAGGCTCTCTTGAGAAAGACCTGGGTGTCCTGCCCCAGCTCCCGACGCACGGCCGCCTCGAGGCGCGGGTGGTCCGCCAGCGCCTCCTCCCGCGAGGAGTGGTAGAAGTACCCCGCGTAGTCGGCAGGCACGTAGGGCCGCATCTCCATGCCGCACTTGGAGAGGTGATCGAGGCCCTGCTGCAGGTCGTACAGGCGAAACAGTTCCTCGACGTCGCGCGGGTACACGACCGTCTTCCAGCACGAACGGCAGGGCGATGGCACGAACCCGAACGTCTCGAACATGACGTGAAACCAGAGCAGGCACCTGTGGCGGTGCGGGACGAGCTTGAAAAGGAAGGGGCCGGGGCGCGACGCGTTGGTCACGAAGCGAAACGCGCCCTCGGGAGTTGTGCGGCACACGCCCTCGTCGAGCAGCGGCTGCAGCCTCTCCATGATCTCGGTGTCCACCATCGCCTGCCTCCCTGGGCTCGAAACATACCACAGGGGACGCGTGGCAATGGCGCTGATCGCCGGGTCGCCCTTCCTGCCCGCGGGCGCCTGTCGGCGCCGGTCACCACGGCCGGCATGGCTATTCCGGCGCGCTGGCGTTTCTCGCGGGCACGCGTGTCTCGCCGGGCCCTTTGACCGTCGTGCGGTGGAGCCGCGCCCGGTTCGCGTCGTAGGCGACCGTGACGGTGGCGTGGCCGGTCACGACCACCCGCGTGTCCGCATCCGGTGACACTTCGATCCTCAGCGGGAGCGCGCCGGGCGCCGCGGTGGTCAGCGTTACTTTCTGCCAAGGCAGGCTCGGGCCGTCGATCGAGATCGTCACCGGGACCTTTGCCGCGCTGGCCGTGGGCGTGATGACGAGGGGGATCGAGGGCCGCACGTAGACAAGGGTGGCGTGACCGATGCCGTCGTCGTCGATCTGCTGCACGATGATGCCCTCCGGCGAGGGATCGTCGTCCGCGGTGTCGATGTCGATGCCCGGGCCGCTGATGCGCAGGTCCACCTCGGTCGAGGAGTCGGCGCTGGTAGCGACGATGGCCAGGGCGAAGGCGTTCTCGCCGCTGTCGTCCGAGAAGGGCGTCGTGAAGTCCTGCATGCGCACGGACATCGGCGTGTACTCCAGGCCGCCGGGGCCGGACCCGTTCCAGCCCTTGTCCGCAAGGGCGTCGGGGCTGGGCCGCGACTGGTAGTGCCACGTCTCGCCGGCCGGGTCGACGAGCACGCGGCCCGGCTCACCCGGATGATTGGAGTCGTAGACCCAGATGGAGAAGTACGGCTCGTCGTAGGTGACCGCGAACGGGGTCAGCGAATGGGCCCCCGGTTTGGCGTAGACACCCATGGTGTTGGCGCTGCCGTTGCGCAGGCCGGCCGTCACTGCGGCCACGATCGCGGAGGGCTGCAGCGCCCGCGACGCGGCTGCGGCGGCGGCGACCTCGGGCATGAGCTGAGTCGCCCACCAGTAGTCGATGTCCTTGACGAGCCGGCGGTTGTCGTGGCTGAGATCCCCCGTTGTCCGGGCATCGGTGTCCAGGCTCGTCAGCTTGGTCAGCCCGGTGAAGAACCGCTCGGCCTCCACCGACATCCCCTCGCACCTGCCGTTGGCGAGCAGCTCGTTCATCTGCGCCGCCCACTGGAGCGCCGCCGGTCGCGGCGTGCACTGGCTCTGGTCCGCGTCGACGCACACGTTGTCCGCCCCGAACAGGGCGACGAGGGTCTTGGTCGTGATCGCGTCGCCGGCGGTCACGCCGCCCCAGTTGGCGAACGAGAAGCCGTGCGGGTCGGGCCGAAAACCGCTGTCCGCGCAGGTGTACGGGGTGGGTTGGCCGGCGATCGACGTGCCGGCGCTGGCCTCACACCCGAGCGCGGACGGGGTCACGCCCTCGCCCTGACGTGCCCGGCCGCAGGCGCCCGCCAGCGTCGCCAGGGCGACCAGGCTCAGCGCCAGTGAGGTCGCGACCAAGGCTCGACGACGACGCACTTCCATCCCTCCCCAGTCACGTGACGGTCAGCTTGCCCAGCTCGGCCCGCGGGACGTCCCGGCGCCCGAGGCCGGGCCTGCGCCGGCGGCCGCTGCCGCGCCGGCCGTGACGATCATGGCCGGGTGTAGAGCGCTCCGGTCTTCGGCATCCTGGTGTTGTTGAACACAGTGGTGTCGTCGATGGTGATGTTGCCCCACCACTTCTGCTTCGCTTTCCACTCCCGGCCCACCAGGTTGGTGAGGTCGGCGCCCGTGAGGTTCGCTCCGCGCAGGTCCATGGTGCCTCCGACGTCCCAACTGAACTGCGCATCCGGGATAAGCAGGCGGCTCATGTCGGCGCCGCGCAGGTCGAGGCTGCCGTTGATCATTGTGTAGTAGATCTTGGCCTGGCTGAGCTTGGCGCCGCTCAGATCGGCCGCCGCGCCGCTTTCCACCTGGATCGAGACGTTACGCGCCGCGAGGTCGATGTTGGGGGCAGCGAATGTGCCGTCCATCACATCGAGGGTGAGAAGCGCCCCGGTGGTCGGCACGCTGCCGTCCGCGCCGATCGGCGCCTGGTCGTCGGCCACGTCCGCGTACATCGGCAGCGCTCCCTTCACGGCGGCCGATGTGCTGGTCGGCGAGGGCGACGGCGATGCGGCGCTCTGGCCGCCGCAGGCGCCGGCCGCCAGGGCCAGGCCGATGACGACGGCCGCCGCCGCGATGGTCGTGATGATCCTCATGGTCTCTCCCTGTTGCGTCGCTTTGTGCCAGGCGCTTTGCATCCCCGCTGGAGATAGTTTAGACTATTATCTAATCTAGGTCAACGGGGCGTCATCGAGGAGGCGGCTGTGGAACGTCGCAGGCAGACCCGTGCCGAGGCCACGGTCGCGGC
>JBAXRL010000277.1:0-4574 GCA_037131205.1 Actinomycetes bacterium
AAGGCGGCGCCCCTGGCCTTCTTCATCGCCTCGAGGCGGTCCTCGAAGACGTCACGCTCGATGTCGCCGCCCTCGTTGCAGCCGAGCACCACGTCGCCGTACATGGAGACGAAGCGGCGGTAGCAGTCGTAGGCGAAGCGCGGGTTTCCGGTGGTGGCGATGACCCCTTTCACCGTGGTGTCGTTGAGGCCCAGGTTCAGGACGGTGTCCATCATGCCGGGCATGGAGGCGCGCGCGCCGGAGCGCACGCTGAGCAGCAGCGGGTCGGCGACGTCGCCGAGCTTCTTGCCCGTGTCGGCCTCGAGGGCGGCGAGCGCGGCGGCCACCTGCTCCTCGACGCCATCAGGGTAGTCGGCGTTGGCCGAGTAATGATTACAGACCTCGGTGGTCAGCGTGAAGCCGGGCGGCACCGGCAGACCGATGCTCGTCATCTCGGCGAGGTTGGCGCCTTTGCCGCCGAGCAGGTTCTTCATGCTCTTGTCGCCCTCGTTGAACTGGTAGACCCACTTGCTCGACATCGATTGCTCCTCGGGATAGGTACCTTCTTCACGCCTGCGTCAGAGGCAGGCGGCTGAGCTCGCCGAGGCGGCCGATGAGCGCCGCCACGGCGGCCAGCTGCGCCAGCCGGTTGCCGCGCACGGCGGCGTCGTCGGCCATGACCATCACGGCTTCGAAATAGCGGTCGACGGCCGGCCGCAGGCCGGCCGCTTCTTTGATGGCGCTCTCGAGCTCGAGGTGGGCGAGCGCCTCGAGCAGCGGCCCGCGCGCCGCCTCGCAAGCCGCGGCCAGGGCGCGCTCGGCGTCGTCCTCGAACAGGGCCGGGTCGACGGAACGGAACCCGGCCGCCGCGTCCTTGGCGGCCAACGCCGCGCAGCGGTTGTAGGCGGTCACGGCGTCTTCGAAAAAGGCGCGGCCGGCGAGGGCGGTGAAGACTCGCGCCCGCGCCGCCAGGGCCGGCGCGTCGCCGGCGGGCGCGGCCAGCGCCGCCTCGACGCTCGAGAACGGCAGCCCCTCGTCGAGCAGCAGAACCTGGAGGCGCTCGCGCACGAACGCCGCCGTCTCGGCGACGATGACGGCGCGCCGCTCATCGTCGAGGCCCTCGGCGCCCTGGATCTCGAACTGGTCGACGGCCGAGGCCAGCAGGCCGGCGATGGGGAAGCGCAGGCTGTACTCGAGGGCGATACGCACGATGCCCATGGCCGCGCGCCGCAACCCGTACGGGTCGCGCGAGCCCGACGGCTTCTGGCCGGCCACCCAGGCGCCGACGATGTTGTCGGCCTTGTCGGCGATGGCCAGCAGCCCGCCGGCCAGCGTGCTCGGCAGCGGCGCGCTGGCCGAGAGCGGGCGGTAGTGCTCGCCGACGGCCGTGGCGACCGCGTCGCCCAACCCGCCCGACTCCGCATAGATGCCGCCCATCACGCCCTGCAGCGTGGGGAACTCGATGACCACCTGGCTCACGAGGTCGGCCTTGGCCAGCCGCGCCGCCATGCGCAGCGTCTCGGCGAGCGGCGCCGACGAGCCGTTGCCGCCGCCGCGGGCGCCGTTGGCCCCGGGCCCGGCGGCCAGACCGGCCACCAGCCCCTGCAGGCGGTGCGCCTTGTCGGCCAGCGAGCCGAGCGTCTCGTGGAACACCACATCGCCGAGGCGGTCGGCCATGGTGTCGAGGCCCTCGGCGACGTCGCGGTCGTAGGCGAACTCGGCGTCGTCCAGCCGGCCTTCGAGCACGCGCTCGTTGCCGCGCGTGATAAGAGCGGCCGCCCCCGGATCGGCGTTGCTCACGTACAGGAACGCCGGCAGCAGGCGGGCGTCGCCGTCGCGCACCGGGAAGTAGCGCTGGTGACTCTGCATGGCGGTGATGAGCACGGCGGCGGGCAGCCGCAGATGGCCGGCGGCGAACGCGCCGCGGGCGACGCTCGGCCACTCGGCGAGGTACACCGCCTCGGCGAGCACGTCGCCCGGGTCGGACCACGCGCCGCCGAGCGCGGCGGCGTGCGCGTCCAGACCCGCGACGATCAGACGGCGACGCTCCTCCTGCGAGACGACCACCTTCTGCTCCGCCAGAAGCTCCTCGTAGTGCTCGGCCTTGTCGATGACCTGCGGTCCGCCGAGCACCCGGTGCCCCTGAGTCACGTCGCCACACGACACGCCGTAGAACGTCGCCGCCACGGTCTTGCCGCCGAGCTTGCAGACCAGCCAGCGGATGGGCCGCGAGAAGCGCAGATAGTCGGCCTCTCCGGCGGGACGGCCGCCCCAGCGCATCCCGCGGGGGATCTGCAGGCCCGTGACCAGAGCCGGGATGAGACCC
Source organism: Actinomycetes bacterium (assembly GCA_037131205.1). Classification (GTDB taxonomy): domain Bacteria; phylum Actinomycetota; class Thermoleophilia; order UBA2241; family UBA2241; genus CAIXSE01. The sequence goes on from JBAXRL010000277.1 coordinate 2,306, forward strand.
GGCAGCACGAAGGCCGCGGCGCGACGCTCTGCCTCGACGCGGACCACGGCGAACTCGGTGCCGTCGACCACCTCACGGCGCACGTCTTCGGGCTGGGCGCCGCGCGAGCGCGCGAACCCCAGCCCGGCCTTGGTGAGGCCGCCGGCGGCGTCGTAGGCGATCTCGGCCTTGGGGCCGCGGTAGTCGTCGGTCCTCGCGGTCTGCTGCTCGGGCACGCCCTCGGCTAACACGGCGATGCGCCGCGGGGAGACCAGCACCCTGGGGGCGGGGGCGCCGCTCTCGAGAAGGCGCTCGGCCTCGAGGAGCCTGTGCACGAGCCCCGGCGCCGCGGCGGCGTTTTCGAGCTGGCGGAGCACCGACTCGCAGACCCTGTACGGGAGCTCTTCGCAGCCGATCTCGATGAGGAGGGTGCTCATGCGCCGCCCTCCGCCGCCGGAGCGGCTTCGCCGCCGGCGCCCTCGCGGCCATCGCCGACCACCTCGAGGTACAGACCGGCGACCTGGCGCGCGAGGTCGCGCACGCGCCCGATGTGCATCGTGCGGTCGGTGACGCTGATCGCGCCGCGGGCGTCGAGCATGTTGAAGGCGTGGCTGCACTTGAGCACCTGGTCGTAGGCGGGCAGCGGCAGGCGCGCCTCGAGGCAGCGCCCGGCCTCGCTCTCGTGCTCGCGGAAGTGGCGGTAGAGCATGTCGGTGTCGGCGACCTCGAAGCTGTAGCGGCTGAGCTCGCGCTCGCTCTCGCGGTAGACGTCGCCGTAGGTGACGGTCACCGTCTGGCCGGCTTCGGCCCACCGCGACCACACGAGATCGTAGACGCTGTCCACGCCCTGCAGATACATCGCCAGGCGCTCCAGACCGTAGGTGAGCTCGACGGTGATGGGGTCGAGGTCGAAGCCGCCGAGCTGCTGGAAGTACGTGAACTGGGTGGCCTCCATGCCGTCGATCCACACCTCCCAGCCCTGCCCCCAGGCGCCCAGGGTGGGGCCCTCCCAGTTGTCCTCGACGAAGCGCACGTCGTGCTCGGCGAGGTCGATGCCCAGAGCCACGAGCGACTGCAGGTACAGATCCTGGATGTCGGGCGGCGACGGCTTGATCACCACCTGGTACTGGTAGTAGTGACCGAGGCGATATGGGTTCTCGCCGTAGCGCCCGTCGGTGGGGCGCATGGACGGCTCGACGTAGGCCGCCCGCCACGGGCGCGCGTCCAGGCAGCGAAGGAAGGTCGCGGGGTTGAAGGTGCCGGCCCCGACCTCGGTGTGATACGGCTGCATGACGACGCAGCCCTGCTGTTCCCAGTAGGCCTGCAAGCGGGAGATGATCTGCTGAAACGTGGGAAGCTCGCGCGAGACGGCTTCGCCCGGGGCGTGGTCGGTCACGTGTCCTTTCGGTCGGAAGCGCCGATTCTAGCAGGGCCGCCGCCGACGGGCCAACGGCGGCCCGGAGGCGCGGGGGCCGGCATGGACGAGTGTTCCATCGCCAGCGTTGTCAGGCACGCGTACAGTGTGTTTGGGCGGAGGGCGCGCGAGTGCCGTCCGTGTGGGGCGGCGCGACGGCGACGCGAGCACCCGGGCACGGGTGCGACGGCGACGCGAGCGCCGCGCCAATCTGTCCTGGGGGTCGGCGGCGGCCCTCGCTCAACGTACGGCGCGCGCAAAGCGCAGAGCGCGCAGGCGCGACCCCGTGTGGTAGCTGTACAGGTCGTGGACGTCGCGCACAGCCTCGGCGACGGCCGCCGTGGGCGCCGCGGCGCGGAGCTCGGCGAGCGGCCGTCCCAGCGCCTCGCGCAGCGCCTCGACGGCCGCCGGCGTGATGGGCACGGCGTCATCCAGACACTGCTCGCAGACCAGGCCGCCGCGCGCCGCCGAGAACCCCAGGGCGCGTTCGCCGCCGCCGCAGGCCGTGCAGTGGTCGAGCACCGGCATGTAGCCGGCCTCGTACAGGAGCTTGAGCAGCGCGCCCAGCACCAGCGGCGCCTCCAGGGCCGGCCCCTTCAGGCCGGCGTCGAGCTCCTTGAGCGTGTTACGCAGGAGCGCGAACACGCGCTCCTCGGGCTCGTGCTCGGGCGTCAGGCCCGCGACGGCTTCGCAGACCACCGCCGCCGCCGTGAGGGCCTCGCGGTCGTCGCGCAGCCTGAGGAACACGTCCACGAGGTGAGCCTGCGTGACCGTGTAGAGCGTGCGCCCCTGGTAGAGCATGAGGTCGCAGACGTTGTAGGGCTCCAGCCGGCCGCCCCACCGGGACGTGGTCTTGCGCACGCCCTTGACCACCGC
>JBAXRL010000278.1:0-4570 GCA_037131205.1 Actinomycetes bacterium
AAGCTTGCCGAGCAGGTAGTCGCCGTCGACGCCTCCGGCCGCGGGCATTGCGTCGCTGATCAAGGCGATGCGCTCGAATCCGGCCGCGGCCATGACCAGCCGCAAGAAGGCCGGGTGTACGTGCACGCCGTCGGCGATGAGCTCGATGGTCACGGCGGAGCAGTCGAGCAGCGCCCCGATCGCCCCCGGGTCGCGGTGGTGCAGCGGCCGCATGGCGTTGGACAGGTGCGTCGCCACCGTCGCCCCGGCGGCGATCGCCCGCAGGGTCTGGGCGTAGTCGGCGTCGGTGTGTCCCACGGCCGCGACCGCTCCGGCGCCCACTATCTGGTGGATCGCGGCGATCGCTCCGGGCAGCTCCGGGGCGATGGTGACCATCCTGATCCGCCCGCCGCCGAGCGCCAACAGCTCGCCCACCTCGGCTTGGGTCGGGTCGCGTAACTGCGCTGGGTCGTGGGCGCCGCGGTGCAGTGTGCTGAGCCACGGACCTTCCACATGGATCCCGTCGATGACGCCTCGATCGACCAACGGGGCCAGGGTCTCGATCTGAGCCGCGAGGTCGTCGCGCGAGCCGCTGACCAGACTCGCGATCAGGCTGGTCGTGCCATGCTCCTGGTGCACCCTGGCGGCGCGACGCGCCTCAGCGGGATCGGTGGTGACAAAGCTGTCGCCGCCGCCGCCATGACCGTGCTGGTCCACAAAGCCGGGAACCACCGTGCGACCACGCAGATCGAGGTCGAGTGGCTGCCCAGGGTCGCCTACCCCGGTGGCCACGATGCGATCGCCGTCGACGATGACCCAGCCGGACTCGACAAGTCCGTGGGTGGTGACCACCGGTCCACCGCCGATAACGATCACGATCCCCTCCTGCCTGAGCGTGCCTAAGGGCCTATCCCAATAGGTCTGCACGCACGGATGCGCCCGTTGACCGGCTGTCCACGCCGGTCGTCGCACCTGGCGTCTCGGTCGTCCTCGAAGGCGCCGTCGCGGTCGCGGGGGCAGCGACGTGCGCGGGCCGTGAGCCTTTGGCCTTCGCGCCGATCCAGGCGCGGGTCCCGTCGTTCACCCAGACGAGATGCCCTTGCCGGTCGTACTCCGTGATGTCGTGCGTTGAAATCGGATCGTGGTCTTCAAGAATGAAGGCATCACCGTCGCGAGAGATCTTCTTGCCCACCCATGCGGTGGTCGGTCCAAACGTGGCGATAACTGGCTACGATGCTACCGCGATTGTGGGACGGCGACAATGAGCGGCAGAGGCGGCCCGCCACCTGGCGGCGGCCGGCCGTCCAGCTTCGCACCACGGGCGCCAACCTCCCGCGCGCGACTCGTCCGGTCACAGGTGCGGCATGGCCATCCCCGTCGCTCAGGCGTCGGTGAGTCACGAATGGGGCGCCCTGAGGGTGCATGGCCGGCGGCGCTCCCGGCGCGCCGACCCCGGCGGCTGCGGCGGGTGCACGGGCGGCCGCGCGGGCAGCCGCGGCAAGTGCGGCCGCCGCGCCGAGGCCGCCGCGCCCGAGCCACCCGCCCGTGCGTTTCGCGCCGCCTTGGTTACTCGCCGTGACGCGGCGGGTAGGAGTCTGCCGATGAACGGCGACGTGGACAACGGAGCAGAGCCGGGCGCGGAGGGCGCGAGCGCCGCCGCGCCGCCCACCGCGGCGCACCTCTTCGACGTACTGGCCGTACACCTGGCCGCACACGACAAGCCCGCCTTCGTGCGCACCGCCGTGGAGGCCGTGAGCAGCGGCGCCGTGGGCATCGCGCAGCTCTACCGCGAGGTCCTCACGCCGCTGCTCGTACAGGCCGGATCAGCCTGGCAGCGCGGGCGCTTCGCCATCTGGGAGGAGCATCTCGCCAGCGCGATGGTGCGCAGCGTCGTCGAGATCGTCTACCCCGGCGTACTGAAGGCCAGGGCGGCCGTGCCGCCGGCCGGACGCACCGTCCTTCTGGCCAGCCCGCCCGAAGAGGGCCACGACCTCGGCCTGCGCATGGTCAGCGACCGTTTCGACATGGCCGGCTGGACGACGTACTTTCTCGGCGCCGACACGCCGGTCGCCGACGTCGCCGACGCCGCTCGCAGGCTCGGCGTGGACGCGGTCGTGCTGAGCTCGTCCACGCACTATCACCGCGTCGCCCTGCGCCGCCATGTGGACTACCTCAAGGAACAGCTTCCGGGCGTGGACGTGTGGGTCGGGGGCCCGGCCTTCGCCCTCAACAGCGACGGCTGGACGCCGAGCGAGCTGCTCGATCTCGAGGCCCTGCTGGGCGCGCGCCCAGCGCCGGGCGGCGGGGAGGGCTGAGCCGTGCTCAGCCTCAGGATCGCCGCCCGCTTCCTGCGCAAGAGCCCGGCGCAGTCCATCCTCATCGCCGCCGGCATCGCCATCGGCATCGGCGTCCAGGTCTTTCTGGGCTCGCTGATCACCAGCCTCCAGACGAGCCTCGTCGACCAGACCATCGGCAACAGCCCGCAGCTGATCGTGCAAGCCGGCACGGCCGGCGCCCCGCTCGACTACACGGCCGCTCTCCAGCAGGCGATGAACAGCGAGTCGCTGATCACGACGGTCGTGCCCACGCGTTCGTTCTCCGGGATCTTCAAGAAGGGCGCCGAGAGCGCGCCGTTGCAATTCGTCGGCGGCCAGCTCGCAGAGCTCGACACGATCTACGACCTCTCCGGACGCCTCACGGCCGGCAAGGCGGAGCTCGGCGACAAGCAGGTCATGGTGGGCAAGGACTTCGCCGACGACTATGGGCTGAAGCCGGGCGACACCGCGACCATCGTGCTCCCCGACGGCAAGTCCGGCGACCTGACGGTGAGCGGCGTCTTCGACTTCGGCTCGGCGGCCGCCAACAGCACGACAGCCTTCGTCGACGGCGCCTACGCCGCCGGCGTGCTCGGCCTCACCGCCGACCAGTACTCGGCCGTCGATGCCCAGGTGAGCAACGTCTTCGACTCCAGGGCCGTCGCCGAGAGCCTGCGGGCGCAGCCTGCACTGAACGGCCTCAAGGTCACCGAGTGGCAAGCCCAGAACGCCGACCTGCTCTCGGCCCTCCAGAGCCAGAGCTCGTCGAGCTACATGATCCAGTTCTTCGTGCTGGTGGCCGTGGCGCTGGGCATCGCCTCGACGCTCGCCATCTCGGCGGTCCAGAAGACGCGCCAGATCGGCATCCTCAAGGCGATGGGCATGAAGGACCGCCAATCCGGCCGCATCTTCTTCTGGCAGGCGCTCATCCTCGGGGTCAGCGGCGCCGCCGTGGGCGTCGGCGCCGGGCTTGCCCTCATCGCGTTGTTCACCTTCCTGGGGCGCAACTCCACCTCGCTGTTCCCGATCACTCCCCAGGTGGGGTTCGTCGTGATCTCGTTCGTGGTCGGGGTGCTCGTGGCGGTGGCTTCGTCGCTGATCCCCTCGCGCCGCACCTCGAAGCTCGACCCTATCGAGGTGATCCAGGGTGGCTGAGATGCTGCTGCACGCCCAGGATCTGGGCAAGACCTACGGCGCCTCCGTCAAGACCGTCGCCCTGCAAAGCGTGTCGTTCGACCTGCAGAGCGGGGAGTTCGCCGCGATCATCGGCGAGTCCGGCTCGGGCAAATCCACCCTGCTCAACCTCATCGGCCTGCTCGACACGCCTACCACGGGCCGCGTGGTGCTGAACGGGCACGACACGGCGGCGGCCAACCGCAAGCAGCGCGCCGCCATGCGCAACGACTTCATCGGCTTCGTCTTTCAGTTCCACTATCTGCTGCCCGAGTTCAGCGTGCTCGAGAACGTGCTCATGCCCGGGCGCATCGCCGGGGTGGGCGCCGCCGACCTGCGGCCGCGCGCCGAGGAGGTGCTGGCCCTGCTGGGCCTCGACGGCCTCGAGAACAAGGGCGCCAACGACCTCTCCGGCGGTCAGAAGCAGCGCGTGGCCATCGCCCGGGCGCTTATGAACCGGCCGGCGCTGGTGCTCGCCGACGAACCGACCGGCAATCTCGACACCGCGAACACGAAGGCGGTGTACGAGCTGTTTCGCGAATTGAACCGCGAGCTGGGGACGGCGTTCATGATCGTCACCCACGACCGCCGAGTGGCGCAGCAGACCGACCGCATCCTGGAGGTCCGGGACGGCCTTCTGCTACAGGACGTGCGGAACAGTTACGTGAAATCGGGACCGGCGGGGGAGACGGAGCTCGAAGATGAGCTGGAGCTCGGGCCGGCGGAGCAGGCGGAGCCTGCCGGACCGGCCCTCGCGCCGCGGCCGGCCGCAGGCGGGCCGGCGCCTTCCGTGTGACGCCCGCCCGCGCCCGTGGTATCCTTAGTCATGACCGCGTCGGCGGCGCCGGGGTATTCCCGGCGCCTGTCCGCGGCGGTGACCGGTGGTGGGGGTAGCTCAGCTGGTAGAGCTCCGGGTTGTGGTCCCGGCGGTCGCGGGTTCGAATCCCGTCCTTCACCCCATCCACGCGATGCACCGGCCGGCGCGAGCGCCGGCCGTCGACGTTAACGCCGTGCGGGTGTGGCGGAACTGGTAGACGCGCTAGACTTAGGATCTGGTGAGCACAGCTCGTGGAGGTTCAAGTCCTCTCACCCGCACCACAGGC
>JBAXRL010000279.1:0-4565 GCA_037131205.1 Actinomycetes bacterium
TCTTCCTCACGCCAGACGGAGTGCCGTTCTACGGCGGCACGTATTTCCCCGACAAAGCCCGCTACGGCATGCCGGCGTTCTCCGAGGTGCTCAGCCAGATCGCTGGGCTCTGGGAGACCAGACGCAGCGAGATCCTCGAGGCGGGCGCCGGTCTGACGGCCACGCTGAGGCAGGAGCACGCGTCCGGCATGAGCCCAGGGCGCGTGACGGCCGCGGCCGGCACGCTCGACGCGGCCACGCGCAGCCTGCTTCGATCGTTCGATGCTGTGAATGGCGGCTGGGGCGGCGCGCCCAAGTTCCCGCAGCCCACGGTCCTCGAGCTCGTCCTGAGGCGCTACCAGGCGACGGGCGACGAGCGGCTGCTGGCGCTGGTCACGACGACTCTGGACGCGATGGCTCGAGGCGGGATCTACGACCAGTTGGGCGGCGGATTCCACCGCTACGCCACCGACGCCGTATGGCTCGTTCCGCATTTCGAGAAGATGCTCTATGACAACGCGCAGCTCGCCGGCCTCTATTTGCACGCCTGGCAGGTCACCGGGGATGAGTCCTACCGGCGCATCGTCACCGAGACGCTCGACTACGTCGCCCGCGAGATGCTCGACGCCGGCGGCGGGTTCTACTCGGCGCAAGATGCGGACTCCGAAGGCGAGGAAGGCGCCTTCTTCGTCTGGACGCCGGCCGAGATACGGGCCGTCGCCGACCGCGTCTGTGACGATCCAGTCGGCGACGCCGAGTTGTTCATGGCGGCCTTCGGGGTCACACCGGGGGGCAACTTCGAGGGCAAGTCCATCTTGTTCGCCGCGCGGCCTCAGGCCGAGATCGCGCGGCTCAACGGAATGGCCGTTGCGGAAGTGGAGTCTCGTCTGGAGAACCTGCGCACGGCGCTCTTCGCGCGGCGCGAGCAGCGCGTGAAGCCGGCCCTCGACGACAAGGTGCTCGCCGGCTGGAACGGCCTCATGCTCACGGCGTTCGCCGCTGCCGCTCGGGTCCTGGATCGCGACGATTATCTGTCCATCGCCAGGCGCAACGCCGAGCTCGTGCTGTCGCAGATGCGCGATCGCGGCGGCCGCATGCTGCGCACGTGGAAAGGCGGCCGCGCCAAGCTCAACGGCTACCTCGAGGACTACGCGCACTACGCGGGCGGACTGCTGGAGCTCTACCAGGCGACCTTCGAGCCCCGCTGGTTCCACGCCGCTCGGGCACTCGGCGATGCCATCCTCGAGCACTTTGTGGATCCCGCCGGAGGCTTCTTCGATACCAGCGACGACCACGAGAAGCTGCTCCTCCGGCCGAAGGGGATCCAGGACGGCGCCGTGCCTTCCGGCGGAGCGATGGCGGCCACCGTGCTGCTGCGGCTCGCCGAGTACACCGGCGAGGGCAGGTATGCCGACGCGGCCGAAGGAGCGCTGGCGCCGCTGCAGGCGGCGATGGCCCGAGCGCCTCTGGCCCTCGCCCACTGGCTCGCCGCCCTCGACTTCATGTTCGCCCCGCCGCAGGGCCTCGCCATCGTCGGCGCCGACCGGGGGCCACTGCTTGACGTGGCGCGGGCGCGCTACAGGCCGAACCTGGTGGTGGCCGCAGGGCCATCCGCCGAGGATCACGCGATCGCGCTGCTTGAAGGCAGGGAAGCCCTCGGCGGCAGAGCTACGGCCTACCTGTGCCAGCGGTTCTCATGCGAACGACCGGTCTCGTCCCCTGAGGACCTCGCGGCATTGCTCGACCAGTAGGAGCGTGGCCGTCGGAGGACGTGGTGCGTGGCGTCCACGGCAGGGTTACCATAGGCACTGTGGGCTGGTTCAAAGCAGATAGAGCGAAGTACGAGAATCTCTCGACGGCGTGGGTCACGCCGGAGCCGAGGCGTTGCGTGCAGTGCGGCATGTGCTCCTTCCACTGCCCGATGGAGATCGACGTGCGGCGGCACGTATGGCGCGGCGAGCCGGTGGACGACAGTCGCTGCCTGACCTGCGGCGAATGCGTCAAGCGCTGTCCCCACGGACTCCTGCGCTTCGAGCCGATCACCGCCGCGACGCCCTCGCGCCGCGCCAGACGAGCGCGCTGACGTGGCCCGGCGGCACGTGTTGATCGGCGGGGGGCCCGCGGCCATCGCGGCGGCTGAGACGATCCGCGAAGCGGATCCGGGCGCCGAGATCGTGGTCGTCTGCGCCGACCCACACGGCTACTACTCGCGCCCCGGACTCGCCTATTACCTGGCGAAGGAGGTACCGGAGAAGGGGCTCTTCCCCTTCACACCCCGGGACCTCGCCGGCCTGCGCGTCACGGTGCTCATCGAGCGCGTGAAGAGCATCGACCGCGCCGCGCATCGGGTGACCCTGGAGAGCGGCCGGGAGCTGCCCTGCGATCGCCTGCTGATCGCCACAGGGTCCAGGGCGATCCCCGCCAAGGCGCCGGGCGCCGAGCTTGACGGGGTCGTGAAGCTCGACCAGATGGCTGATGCCCGCGACCTGATCCGCCGCTGCCGCAAGGCCAGGACGGCGGTGGTCGTCGGAGGCGGCATCACCGCCCTCGAGATGGTCGAGGGCCTCAGAGCCCATCGGGTGCACGTGCACTACTTTCTGCGCAAGGACCGCTACTGGAGCAACGTGCTGTCCGAGTCCGAATCGCGCATCGTCGAGCAGGCGCTGCTCCGTGAGCACGTGGAGATCCACCCGTACACCGACCTTGCCGGCATCCTCGGCCGAAACGGTCGGGTCGTGGCCGTCGAGACCGGCGACGGTACCACGATCCCCTGCGATCTCGTGGGCGTGGCCATTGGCGTGCGCCCGCGGATAGAGCTGGCCGAAGCAGCCGGGCTCGCCTGCGGACGCGGCATCCTGGTCGACCAGTACCTGCGCTCGAGCGACCCCGACATCTACGCCGCCGGCGATGTCGCCGAGGTGTGCGACGCCCTCAGCGGTCACCGCACCCTGGAGGTCCTGTGGAACTCGGCGGTGGTCAAAGGCCGCGTCGCCGGACTCAACATGGCCACGGAGCCTGTCCACGCCTACGAAGAGGGCACGCCTCACAACGCCACCAGGCTTGCCGGCCTTCACGCCACGATCATCGGCACTGTGGGCAGCGGCGAGGATGCCGACCTCGAAGGCATCGCGCGCGGCGACAGCCAGATCTGGTCGGAGCTCTGCGACGCGGCGATCGTGGAGGCGCAGAGAGGCGACGCCCACATCCGCATCGCCCTGGGCGACGATACGATCATGGGCGCCGTCGTCATCGGCGACCAGGCCCTCTCCTTCCCCCTGCAGGAGCTCATCGAGGCGCACGTCGATGTGAGCGGCATCGTGGCGGAGCTCGAGGCGCCGGAGGCGCCGATCGTCGAGCTCGTCAACGATGCCTGGCGGAGCTGGAAGGAGCAGCGTGCCTAGGCGCGCCCGGGAGCTGTGGTACGCGCTCGCCGCGGGCGTCGTGGTCACGGCGCTCTATCTGGTCGCGTATCTGCAGGCCGGCGCCTTCCCCACGGCGTCCAGCCTCGTGGGCCACGGGATCGGGATCCTCGGTTCCATCCTCATGCTGATGACCGCGACCCTGTACTCCGTGCGCAAGCTGCTGACCGATGCGCGCTGGGGGAGCGTGGCGGCCTGGCTGAGGTTCCACATGGTCACGGGCCTCGTGGGGCCGTACATGGTGCTGCTGCACACGGCCATGAAGTTCGAGGGGCTGGCTGGGTTGACGATGCTGCTCACCGTGATCGTCGTCGCCAGCGGCCTGGTGGGCCGCTACATCTACACCGCCGTGCCGCGCACGATCGTCGGCGTAGAGGCAGCGGCCGGGGGGCCGGGCGCGGACCGGCGCCGCGACAAGCTCGCGGCGCGGCGCCGGGCGGCGGCCACCTGGCACATCGTCCATGTGCCCCTCACGTGGGCGCTCTTCGCCGCCGCCTTCGTCCACATCGTGGCGGCGCTCTACTACGCGACGCTGCAGAGATAGCGTGAAGACGGCGATGCGGGAGACGCAATCATGAGAAGTCGACCGGGCTTCGTGTCCGCCACCGGCATCGTGGCCGCCGTCATCCTTCTTCTGGCCGTGCTGGGGTGGACCTTGGCCAAAGGCCCCGTCCTGTTCAGCTCCGGACCTTTGAACGCGGACGCCAAAGGCTCGGCCTTGGGTGGCGTCACCAGCCACGCCGAGCTGGCCGGCGACTGCGGCGCCTGCCACCCCGCGCCCTGGAGCTCCCGGACCATGGCGGATGCCTGCCTCGCCTGCCACAAGGGGGTCGGCGATCAGATCAAGGCCCAGAAGGGGGTCCACGGCGGCCTGGCCGGGATGCGGTCGTCGCCCACGTGCCGCGGCTGCCACCCGGAGCACAACGGGGCAGACGGCGCGCTCACCGTCATCGACCCGACGACCTTCCCCCACGACCTGACCGGCTACTCGCTGCGCGGTCACTCGCGGACGGCGAAGGGAGCCAGGTTCACCTGCGCCGACTGCCACCCCAAGGACCTGATGTCGTTCGACCAGGCGATCTGCGCCGACTGCCACGCCGGCATTGACGCCGGGTTCATGAAGCAGCACGAGGCCACCTACGGCAAGGACTGCCTGCCGTGCCACGA
>JBAXRL010000280.1:0-4562 GCA_037131205.1 Actinomycetes bacterium
CAGAACAGCGCCGAGGCGCTGCTCACGATCATCAACGACATCCTCGACTTCTCCAAGATCGAGGCCGGCAAGCTCGAGATGGAGACCCTGGACTTCGACCTGCGCAGCGCCGTGGAGGACACCTGCGACCTGCCGGCGCTGCACGCCCAGGGCAAGGGGCTGGAGCTCACCGCGCTGGTCGAGGCCGACGTGCCCTCGGCCTTGCGCGGCGACCCGGGGCGCCTGCGCCAGGTGCTCACCAACATGATCGGCAACGCCATCAAGTTCACCGACCGTGGCGAGGTGGCGGTGTCTGTGGCGCTCGTGGAGGAGGGGGAGACGGCGGCGACGCTGCGCTTCGAGGTGCGCGACACCGGGATCGGCATCCCGGCGGACAAGCTCGACCTGCTGTTCGAGGCGTTCACGCAGGCCGACGCCTCCACCACCCGGCGCTTCGGCGGCACCGGGCTTGGCCTGACCATCAGCCGGCGCCTCGTCGCGCTCATGGGCGGCGAGATCGGCGTCGAGAGCGTGCCGGGCGTCGGCTCGACGTTCTGGTTCAGCGCCCGCTTCGCGAAACAGGATCCCGCGGCGCCGGCCGTCGGCGACGAGGGCCTCGAGCCGCTCGACATCGCCGGCGTGCGCATCCTCGCGGTGGACGACAACGCGACCAACCGCAGAGTCATCGCCGGTATGCTCGAAGCGTGGCGCTGCCGGCACACCGAGGTGGACGGGGCCGGGCCCGCGCTCGAAGCCCTGCGCGCCGCGCTTGCCGAGGGAGACCCCTACCGCATCGTCATTCTTGACATGATGATGCCCGACACGGACGGCGAGACGCTCGGCGCGGCGATCAAGAGCGACCCCGCACTCGCCGACAGCGAGCTCATCATGATGACCTCGATGGGCAGCCGCGGCGACGCGGGGCGTCTGGAGACGCTCGGCTTCGCCGCCTACCTCACCAAGCCGGTCAAGCAGTCGCAGGTGTTCGACTGCCTGATGGTGGTCCTCAACCGGCGCGAACGGCTTGACCCGCGGGTCACGCCGCGGATCGTCACGCGGCACGCCCTTGCCGAGCGCGACAAGCGCCGCCTGCGCATCCTGCTGGCGGAAGACAACCCGATCAACCAGCGGGTCGCGCTGAAGACCCTCGAGAAGCTGGGCTACCAGGCCGACGCGGTCGGCAACGGCGCGGAGGCTCTGGAGGCGCTGGCGAGTCGCCGCTACGACCTCGTCCTCATGGACGTGCAGATGCCCGAGATGGACGGCATGGAGGCCACGCGCCGCATCCGCGACCCGCGCTCCGCCGTGCGCGATCACAACGTCCCCATCGTGGCCCTCACCGCGCACGCGATGAAGGAGGACCGCGACGCCTGCCTGGCTGCGGGTATGAACGATTACCTGTCCAAGCCGGTCAAGCCGGACGAGCTGACGGCTGCGCTGGCGCGCTGGACCGGTCGGCGCCCGGGGCTCGAGCCGGCCGTAGGACTGACGCGCGGGGCGCGGGCCGCCGAGGCCGCGGCGGCCGCCGAAACGCAGGCGGAGCCCGCGGCGCAAGCGGAGCTCGCGGCGACCGGCGCCGGCGAGCCGCCGGTGTTCGACGAAGCCGTCCTGCTCAACCTGCTTGGGGGGGACCGGGAGGCCGCCGCCGAGATCGCCGCGGAGTTCCTCAAGGACGCCCCGCTGCAGGTCGCGGCGCTCCGTGAGGCTCTGGCCGCGGGCGACGCGGCGCTCGCCAGGCGGCAGGCGCACACCCTCAAGGGCGCCTCGGCCAACGTGGGCGCCGAGGCCCTGCGGGCGGTGGCGCACGCCGCCGAGCTGGCCTGCGCGGATGGGCCCCCGCGGGAAGCCGCGGAGCTCGTGGAGCGACTGGACGCGGAGCTCACGCGGCTGCATGATGAGCTGGCCGGGAAAGGAGGTGCGCCATGAGGGTCCTGATCGCCGAAGACGATGTGACGTCGCGGCTTCTGCTGAAGCGCGTCCTCGAGAACTGGGGCTACGAGGTCACGGCGACCAGGGATGGCGCCGAGGCCTTGCAGGCGCTGCAGGCCGAGGACGCGCCGCGGCTCGCGATCCTGGACTGGATGATGCCCGTGATGGACGGCGTGGACGTGTGCCGCCGCGTGCGTGCTCGCGAGACGCTGCGCCCGCCGTACATCATCCTGCTCACGGCTCTCGAGGGCAAGAAGGGCGTGGTGACCGGCCTGGAGGCCGGCGCCGACGACTACGTCGGCAAGCCCTACGACCCCGACGAGCTGCACGCCCGCCTCAAGGTCGGCCGCCGCGTCGTGGAGCTGAACGACCAGCTGCTCAAGACCAACGACGAGCTGCTGAAGACCAACGCCAAGCTGCTCGAGGCCAACGACCAGCTGCTCGAGGCCAAGGCCGAGCTCGAGATCCTCGCCTGTACCGATACCCTCACCGGGGTGCCGAACCGCGGCGCCATCGTCAAAGAGCTCGAGCGGGAGACCGAGCGCGCGGCGCGGGACGGCGGCCCGCTCGGCCTGGGGATGCTCGATATCGACCAGTTCAAGCGCGTCAACGACACCTACGGCCATGCCGTCGGCGACGCGGTGCTCTGCGAGGTCGTGCGCCGCGCCCTCGGCGTCATGCGGCCCTACGATACCTTTGGGCGCTTCGGCGGCGAGGAGTTCCTCGTGCTCGTCCCCGGATCCGGCGAGGAGGAGCTGAGAGACGTGCTGGAGCGGATCCGCAGCGTGATCGGATGCGCGCCGATCGCCGTCGGCGGGCGCGAGATCGCCGTGACCGTGAGCCTCGGTGGCGCGATGTGCGGAGGCGAGTCGGCCGACGACTTCATCGCGCGCGCCGACGACGCGATGTACACTGCCAAGGAGCAGGGTCGGAACAGGGTCGTCCTGGCGGTATCGGTGGAGGAGGAAACATGAGGATTCGATCAGGGACGGTCAGCGGCGCTGCCCTCGTCGCGCTCGCGGCGCTGGCCTTGTGCGCCGGCGTCGTCGCCCTGGCGGGCGACCGGCCGGCCGGCGCCGCGCAGGCGCGCGCCGGCGCGGCGCGTCTCAGCGCCGGCGTCTCGACGCACTACCCGTGCGGCAACCCCATATGGCTGAAGGCATTCCTCCAGGACGGCGCGGGACACGGCGTGAAGGGTGTCAAGGTCACGTTCTCGTTCAAGCTCACGTCGGGGGCCGTGCGCCGACAGGCGACCACCGACGCGCAGGGGGCGGCGCGGGTGCAGATCACGCCGACGGCCGACACGGCGCCCCAGGGCGTGAAGGTCAACGTCAAGGCCAAGGCCGTCTACCGCGGCGCCACCCTGGCGGCGGCCACCTGGTTCACGCCCAAATACACCTGAGGACCCTGAAGCCCGGCCGTGCGCCGGGCGAGCTGAGACCTCCGGCCGTCAGGCCGGACCGGTCGTCGCCGCGAGCCGCTCAGACCTGCGCCACCAGGTACTCGAACGCCGCCAGAGCGGCCTTCGCGCCCTCGCCCACCGAGATCACGATCTGCTTGTCGTGCGTGTCGGTGCAGTCACCGGCGGCGAACACGCCGCGCACACCGGTGCGGCAGTGGCTGTCGACGACGATCTCGCCGCGCGCGTTGGTGTCCACGAGGTCGAGGGCGAAGGCGGTGTTGGGGAAGAGGCCGATCTCCACGAAGACGCCCTGGACGGCGAGCCTCGCCGTGGTCCCGGTCTCGCGGTCGAGCACCGTGAGGCTCTCGACCGCGTCGGCGCCATGGATCTCCACGGGCTCGTGGTGCGCCAGCACCTCGACGCCTGAGGCGGTGGCGACCTTGTCCTCGAGCACCTGATCGCCGGCGAGCCCGCTGCGCGCCACGAGGTGCACCCGGCGCGCGATCCCGTCCATTTCGAGGGCCGCCTCGAGGGCCGAGTTGCCGCCGCCCACGACAGCGATGTCGAGGCCCTTGAACAGCGGCCCGTCGCAGGTGGAGCAGTAGACCACGCCGCGGCCGGCGAGCTCCTTCTCGCCGGGGATGCGCAGGTGGCGCTTCCGCACGCCGCTGGCGATGACGAGGGTGCGCGCCGCCACTTCGCGCCGCGACTCGAGCTCCAGAACCTTGCTGCGCCCGTCGATGCGCACGCCCACGACCTGCTCGCCGATGAGCTGTCCGATGCCGTACCGCGAGGCCTGAGTGAAGAGCTTCTGCACCAGGTCGGGGCCGCTGATGAGCTCGTAGCCGGGGTAGTTGGCGACGTCCCGGGTGGTACCGAGCTGCCCGCCGATGTCCATGGCCACGACGATCGTGCTGAGGTTCTTGCGCGCCGCGTACATGGCGGCGGCGAGGCCGGCGGGCCCGCCGCCCACGATGGCCACGTCGTAGAGCGTCCTGAGCTCGACCGGCTCGCGGCCGAGCCGCCGGTCGAGCGCGCCGGTGGCGTTGAGCCGCGCGAGGTCGTCGTAGCCGCCCACGAGCTCGCCGCCGAGAAAGATCTCGGGCACGCTGCGCCGCCCCGAGCGCTCCACCATCTCCTGCTGCAGGCGCTCGTCGAAGGTGACGTCCAGCTCGCGCCACTCGAGGCCCCTGGCGCGCAGCAGCGCCTTGGCCTTGGCGCAGTACGGGCACCACTGCTTGGTGTAGATCAG
>JBAXRL010000281.1:0-4537 GCA_037131205.1 Actinomycetes bacterium
CGAGCCGGTAGCGCTCCGCCTCGATTCGTGCCACGAGCTCAGGGGGTAGCTCCTCCTCGCCGCATGACCCACAGACCCACCACGTGGCGTCGTCGAAGCGCGACGACGCGACCGGGAAGTCGGCGGGCCACTCGAAGACGAACGTCCCATGCTTCTCTGCAAGCTCGCCCTTGCCACAGACAGCGCAACGGGTATCGGTCATGCGCTCTGGCCTCCTTCGTTCTCGTGCGCCGAGATGATGAGAAGCAGCTCCGCTTGCCCCCCCTCTCCCCCGGCTGATCACACTGACCTTGACGAATATCTTCAGGGAAGCGCAGCCAGCCGGCGTAGGGCGGGCGCGGATGACCTCGCGGTCTGTGAGTTCCCATCGCTTTGAGATGCGAGGTATGGTATCATTTGATACCGATTGTGCCCGGATGTCAAGGTGGAGGCACACGTCATGTGGGCGTTCGCGGACGCTGGCTGCGTGGCGTCGCCAGCGGAGCCCGTGCGTTTGGAGGGGTGCATGAAACGCGACATGGATCTCTTCCGCGCGATTCTGCTGCCTGCCGCCGAAGATCCTGGACCGCTTTGCCGGCGATCTGCGCCCGGCTGTGGGGAAGACCGGGGCTCCGCAGAAGCCCGGTACGGCCCTGCTGGTTCGCGGCCGACAGCGCGGCCATTGACGTTCATGTTTCCCCGCAGTACGATGTGTCCTGTAGCAGGAAACAACGTTGTTGTGGGAAACATCGTGTCCAGTGAACCCGACCTCATCATTCGCGCAGAACGACTCCTGGCGGAGCGCCTCGGTCCGGGATGGGCAGTGCGTCGATGCGACGACCCAAGTCGCGGACCCGGCATACGTCAGCCCGACGCGATCCTGAGCATGACCGCTCCCGATGGCAGCCAGTCTCTCCAGATGGTCGCGGCGAAACAACGCGTGTTCCCGCGCGACGTCGCTTCCTGGCTCAGTGCTCTGCGGCCCGCGCCGCCAGGCTCCCAGTACTTGCTCGTCGCACCGTTCCTGAGCCCGCGAGCGCGCCTGCTCCTCGGAGAGGCCGACGTCAACTACATCGACATGACCGGCAACATGCTGGTGCGGGTGGACAGCCCGAGCGTCTTCCTGCGCCAGCAAGGCGCCGACAAGGACCCCGCGCCGGGCAATGAACCCGCTCGCTCGCTGCGCGGGGGCAAGGCGGCGCGCGTGGTGCGCGCGCTCTGCGACTACAGGGAGCCCGCGACCTCGCGCGCGGTCGCGGGCAGAGCTGGGGTGAGCCCTGGCTACGTCTCGAAGATCATCGGCCTCCTGGAACGGGACGCGCTCGTGGAGCGCGAGGGGCGAGGACCCGTGCAGCCGATCACGCGCGTGCTCTGGGCGGACCTCATCCGGCGCTGGAGCGCCGACTACCGCGTGCTCGAGTCGAACACCTCCCGGCTCTTCCTCGCCCCGCAGGGCATCCCCGCGTTCCTTCGGGACCTTGCCGGCTGGGCGTCGCGGACGCCGCGCGGCCGCTACGCCGTGACCGGCTCGTTCGCAGCCGCCCAGCGCGCCCCGGTCGCTCCGCCCTCGCTGCTCGTCTGCTACGTCGACGCCCCCATCGGTGTCGCGGAGGAGACGGGACTCATGAGGGCCACAGGCGCCGGCAACGTCTACCTCTGCGAGCCCCTCGACCCGGTCGTCTTCGAGCGCACCTGGAGCGAGGGCGAGATCACTTGCAGTGGGCTCGCTCAGGTGGCCGCAGACTGCCTCACCGGCCCCGACCGCATGCCGGCGGAGGGAGAGGCGCTGCTCGAGTGGATGGCGGCCAACGAAGAGGCTTGGCGACTCGATGCCTGAGCGCGGCGCGCCGGACCCGCTCTACGTCGCCGCCCGCCGCGTGCTCCTCGACGCCCTTGAGGCTTTGGGCGCGCAGCGAAACGCCGCGATCCTGGTCGGCGCCCACGCCGTCTACCTGCGCGTCGGCGAAGGCGATCTCGCGACTACCCCGCACACTACCGACGCCGACCTCGCCCTCGACCCGTCGTTGCTCGGCGGAGAGCCCCTTCTCAACGAGGCGCTCGTCGCCGCCGGCTTCTGGGCCAGGGTCGGCACGAGTGGGCCAGTCGTGGGCTCCTGGGTGACAGAGCAGACGGTGGCGGGGCGAGCGGTGCACGTCGACCTCGATCTGCTCGTCCCCGAGGCAGTCAGCGGCGCTGGGACGCGCGCGGCGCGACTGGGCGTGCAGGGCGACCGCCTGGCTCGCAAGGCGTTCGGCCTCGAGCTCGCGCTGGTCGATAGCGACGTCATGAGCGTCGGCGCTCTCGACGCAGATCCGAGGAGCTTCCCGCTGCGCGTCGCCGGCGTCGCCGCCCTGCTGGTCTCGAAGGTGCACAAAGTGGCGGAGCGGCTCGACGACCCCAAACGCGACGATTACATTGCCAAGGATGCGCTCGACATGCTGCGACTCCTGCGCGGCAGCGACATCGATTCCATGTCGCGCGTCCTGTCGCAAGCTCTGTCCGCCAAGCTCGACGCTTCAGACGGCATGGTGGCGACCGCCATCGCCGCGACGGTAGAGCAGGCTCTGACGCTCCTGCGCGCCGAGTTCTCGAAGGAGTGGGCGCGTGGGTGCGTCCTTGCCGGGCGCGCCGCCGCCGGGCGCGACGATCCGGCCGTTGTTGCCGCGTCGCTCGCCGCGCTTGTGGAGCGACTGCTCACGCGACTGTAGAGCCGACCGACTCTCGTCCGCGCGGCCGTGCGCCGCAACCGATGCGCTGATCGAGGGCGACCGCGTGTCGGCGATCACCGACGCTGCAAGCCGATCCCAGATTCCGTTCAAAGCCAATCGCCGATTCCGCCCGCAAGGTGAGGTATCCTGTGCGCACGAGTGGCAGGTCGACACCTACGTCATCACGTGGCCTGCTCAGACTCGAACCGGGCACCGAACAGAGGACGCCACGTGGTGGGATCTCGGCAGCATGCGTCTGCTCCAGTCCTGGAGTATCTCCGCGTCAAGAACTACCGGGCTCTGCGAGACCTCGAGCTCAAGGACCTGACGCCTCTCACGGTGTTTCTTGGCCCGAACGGCAGCGGCAAGTCCACGGTCTTTGACGTCTTCGCGTTCCTGTCCGAGTGTTTCTCCACAGGATTGCGTGCGGCCTGGGACAAACGCGGCAGGTTCAGGGAGCTCCGCACCAGGGACAGCAGCGGACCGATCGTCGTGGAGCTGAAGTACCGCGAGCAGCCTTCGGGGCCCAAGGCATCTCCACTGATCACCTACCATCTCGCGATTGACGAGGATGCCTCGGGCCCGTTCGTCGCCGAAGAGTGGCTCAGGTGGAATCGCAAGGGACGCGGAAGACCGTTCCGCTTCCTCGACTTTCGCAATGGTCAAGGCCTGGTCGCATCGGGTGAAGCCCCGGATGATGAGGACGAACGTATTCCCGAGGCGCTCGCGTCCCGGGAGCTGCTGGCAGTGAACACGCTTGGGCAGCTCGCGAGAAACCCTCGCGTCAGCGCTCTGCGTGGGTTCATCAGCGGTTGGTACTTGTCGTATCTGAGCGCCGACAATACCCGGGGCGCCCCTGAGGCAGGGGCTCAAGAGCGACTGTCACAGTCTGGCGACAATCTCCCGAACGTCATCCAGTACCTCAAGGAGCGCTACCCGGAACGGCTGCTGGAGATCGTGGACGTGCTCACGCAGAGAGTCCCGAGGCTCGAAAGCGTGGACGCCAGTCTCCTCGCCGACGGGCGTCTTCTCCTCCAGATCAAGGACGCACCCTTCGCACAGCCGATCCTGGCGAAGTTCGCGTCTGACGGCACTCTGAAGCTGCTGGCATACCTGACGGTCCTGTACGACCCGGTGCCGCCGCAGCTCATCGGCATCGAGGAGCCGGAGAACCAGCTTCATCCGCGGCTTCTGCCTGTTCTCGCCGAGGAGTGTCGGGCCGCCTCGGCGCGATCTCAGCTCATGGTGACGACTCACTCACCATTCTTCGTCAACGGTCTGCGGCCGGAAGAAGCCCGGATCCTCTTCCGCGATGCCGCCGGCTTCACGCAGTCGCGGAGGGCCTCGGCCATCCCCAACATCCTCGAGCTCGTCGCTCATGGTGGCCAATTGGGCCACCTCTGGATGGAGGGCTACTTCGACGTCGGTGATCCCCTGCAGACGAGTGCCGGCGAATCCGTCCGCCTGGTCACGTGACCTGCACGCACGTCGAGCTGCTCCTCGAGGAGCTGTCGGCCGAAGCTGCCTTGAGGATTCTCCTGCCGAGGGTGTTGCCCCAGCCGATCACCTTCAACATCCATCCCTTTCAGGGGAAGCTCGACTTGCTGGGTAAGCTGCCGCAACGCCTCGGGGCCTATGCGGAGTGGCTGCCGAAGGACTGGCGCATCGTAGTGCTGCTGGACGAGGATCGCGAAGACGGCGTGTCTCTCAAGAGGCAACTTGAAGACTTCGCCTTGGGAGCCGGGTTGACGACAAAGTCGTCCCCAGGCGCAGATGGTTCCTTCGCAGTCCTCAACAGAGTCGCGGTAGAGGAGCTTGAGGCCTGGTTCTTCGGCGACGTGCAAGCCATG
>JBAXRL010000282.1:0-4536 GCA_037131205.1 Actinomycetes bacterium
TACCAGATCGACGGGCGCCGCTCGCGCACGCAGGCGTCGAGGTCGCTCCAGTTGCTCGAATCGTAGCGCGTCCCCAGCCAGCCCGTGGGATCGATCTCGGCCTCCGGCATCTGATAGCAGGCGATCACCACGAACTCGTCGCCGGCGGCCTCGTAGTCGTAGAGGTCGCACCAGGCCACGTCCAGCCGTTCGGCGACCAGGCGGGTGATCAGCGAGAGCGTCGCCAGGAGGTCGGTGCTGGCCGTGATGGCGGCGCTCGTCTCCAGAAGCACCTGGTACTGCGCGATCACCTTCTCCAGGGCGGTCACCCGCGCGGCGGCGGCGACGGTGGTGTCGGTGAGCCTGGCGGCCCGGCCCCGCCGCTGCTCGCTCTTCCCCGGTTGCTCCACCTCAGCCTCCTCGAGGATCACGCATCAAGGATACAGACACGGTCCTTGCCGTGCTGCTTGGCCAAGTAGAGAGCCTTGTCGGCGTCGGCGAGGAGATGGTCGGCGGCCAGCGCGACGCGATGGGCGCCAGCGGCGCGGAGGTCCTCGGCGTCGGCGCCGCGGGCAGCCGGCGCCGCACGCACACCGGCCACGCCGATGCTCACCGTCACGGTGACGCCGCGGCGGCCCGGCCAGCCCTCGAACGGGTGCGCGGCGACGGCCGCGCGCAGGCGCTCCGCCACGTCCCACGCCGTCTCCGACCCGGCGCCCGTGGGCGGCGTGTGCGGCAGGACGACGGCGAACTCCTCGCCGCCGTAGCGCGCCGCCAGGTCGACGTCCCGGCGCGTGCCCTCGCGAAGGACCTGCGCCAGTTCGACCAGCACCCTGTCGCCCTGCGGATGGCCGTAGGCGTCGTTGAACCGCTTGAAATCGTCAACGTCGAGCATCAGCAACGACAGATCCTGCCCGTACCTGAGCGCCTCGGTGACGTCCTGGCGCAGGCGGTCTTCGAGACAGCGGCGGTTGCCGAGGCCGGTCAAGCCGTCGGTGATCGCCAACTCTTCGAGGCGCGCGTAGGCGCGCGCGTTGGCGATGGCGATGGCCGCCTGGTCGGCGATGGCCTGCAGAACGCGCTTGTCGTCGTCGGTCCAGCGCCGCATCGTGCGGCTCTCGCCGACATCGATGAGGCCGATGACGGCGCCCCTGTACACCAGCGGCAGGCTGATGCTGGAGAGCTCTCCCCACGCGTCCATGTTGGCGTGCTCGCGCGCCGGCAGCTCGGGGTCGTCGCGGTACCAGATCGACGGGCGCCGCTCGCGCACGCAGGCGTCGAGGTCGCTCCAGTTGCCCGAATCGTAACGCGTGCCCATCCATTCCGAAGAGTCGATGCCCAGCTCGGGAAGCTGATAGAAGGCGATCACCACGAACTCGTCGCCGGCAACCTCGTAGTCGAAGAGGTCGCACCAGGCCACGTCCAGACGCTCCGTGACGAGGCTTGTGATGAGGCCCAGGGTCTCCTCCAGGTCGGTACTGGCCGTGATCGCGGCGCTCGTCTCGAGGAGCACCTTGTACTGCTCGACGACTCTCTCGAGCGCCGCGACGCGGCCCGCCGCCGCATGATCGGCGCCGACGCCCATGCTTGCCCCGCGGCCTCTCCCGTCTGCTGCCTCGCTCAACCGCGACCCCCTGACCCGATAGGCCCCACTTGTATCGCACTCCGGCGCCGAACGCCAGAGAAGGGGCGGCGACGGCCGGCCGGCCGTCGCCATAACTGGCGACGCCGGCGCGCGCCGCCGCCTGGCGCAATGTCAACCTTCGTCACCGTTCGTCACCCTCGTCTTGCGACGCGGGGCCTGCTAACGTCGGTGGTCGGCGGGGCCCGCGGACGCGGGCCCCGCCGACCACACCATGATCACGCCACCGACACGCGAACGACCCGACGACAAAGCCGGCGAGCACCCGGCCGGCGGCGGCATGGGCGCTCTGGCCGGCGCCGCGTTCTCACCGGCCGAGAGCCACGCGGCGGCGGCTTCGGCCGCGCAGGCGGACGGCGACGCGGCGGCGACGGCTTCGGCCGCGCAGGCGGACGGCGACGCGGCGGCCGCTTCGGCCGCGCAGGCGGACGGCGACGCGGCGGCCGCTCCCCGGGTCGTCTTCTGCGGCGTGACCAGCCGCCGGGACCTCGCGCGGCGCGGCGCGGCGGCCTTCCCCGGCGCGCACTTCGTATGGCGCCGCTCGTGGTTCGACGACCCCGGCGAGCGGCGCGCCCGCACGGGGCACAGGTCGGCGCGCCGCGTGCCCGTGGGCATGTGGCTGTGGAGCGGCGGCGAAGAGGAGCTGCTGGCCCGCGCCAACGAGGTGCTGCTGCGCTTCGTCCACCCCCTGGTGGCTCGCGGTCTCCCCTACTGCATCGGCTTCCCCTTCGCCGCCGACGTGTTCTCGCGGCGCCCCCTCGGCCCCGCCGACACCGCCCGGCTGGACCGCGAAGACATCGGCGCTCTGCTGGGCGTGCGCAGCGCCTCGCGCGAGGCTCCGCGGGCGGGCGCGCGGCGCGCCGCGCGGGCGCGCCGGGGAGCGCCCGCCGGCGCCCCCGAAGGCGCCGTCCGCGGCGCCGCCACGCCGGCCCCCGACGAAGTGCGGCTCGACGCCGCGCAGCGCGCCGCGGTGGAGCACGGGCGCGGCCCGGCGCGCGTCCTCGCGCCCGCCGGCTCGGGCAAAACGAAGACCCTCATCAGCCGGGTCGCCGAGCTGGTGGCGCGCGGCGTCGATCCCGGCGGCATCCTGCTGCTGGCCTTCAACCGCAAGGCCGCCGAGCAGCTCGAGGAGCGCCTCGCCGCGCAGGGCATCGCCACCACGCGGCGCCTCCGCGATGAGCGCGGGCCGCGCCCCGCCGCCGTGCACTGCGCCACCTTCAACGCCTTCGGCTACCGTTACCAGCGCGAGATCGTCGCCGCGCGCTTCACCGTCGACACGCGCGGCGCCGGGCAGCGCGCCCTGATGAAGCAGGCCATGGAGGCCGCCGGCGCGTCACCGGCCACGCTCAGGCCGGCGCGCGGCAGCGACCCCGTGGGCGCCTTCCTGGCCGCCATGACGCGCGTGCGCGCCGGCCTCGAGGATCCCGCCGACGTGGAGGTCCGCATCGAGTCGACCGGCGAACAGCCCGTGCTCATGGTCCCGTTCGCCGCGGTCCACGCCCACTACACGCGCGCCCAGGCGGTAACGGGCTGCCAGTCGTTCGACGACCAGATCTACCTGGCCGTCGCCGACATGCTCGCCGACCCGGAGCATCGCGCCTACATCGAGGGCCGCTTCGACCACATCCTCGTCGACGAGTTCCAGGACCTCAACGGCGCCCAGCTGGCGCTGGTCGACGTGCTCTCGCGGCCACGCCGCGACCTCTTCGTGGTGGGCGACGACGACCAGCTCATCTACGGATGGCGGTTCGCCGACCCGCGCGGCATCCTCCAGTTCCACGAGCGCATGCCGCCGCCGCCCTGGTCGGCCACCTACACGCTGTGCACCAACTACCGCTGCTCACGCGTGGTGGTCGAGTCGGCGGCCAGGCTGGTGGCCAACAACACGGTGCGGGAGGATAAGGATGTGAGGCCACGCGACGGGGCGGCGGAAGGCGCGCTGCGCTTCGCCGGCGCGCCCACGTGGCCGGCGCGCGCCGCGGCCCTGTGCGCCTTTCTGCGCGCCGAGAGGTCGCGCCTGGGCTGCGCCTGGCGCGACCTCGCCGTGCTGTGCCGCTACCGCTCGCAGCAGCTCGTCGTGGCGCTGGCCCTCGACGCCGACGAGATCCCGCGCACGCCGGCGCTCGGCTACAAGCTCTTCTCACATCCAGGCGCCGTGCTGCTGCGCGCGTACCTCGACCTGGCGGGCGCGCCTGAGGATGTGCCCGGCGACGGCCTGCGCCTGCTGCTCAACCGCCCCAACCGCTACCTCAGCAACGCCGTGGTGGAGGCCGTCGGCGCAGCCCCACGGCCGTGGGCGCACCTGCGCGCGCTCGCCGCCGCCGAGCCGGCGGCCGGGCCACGCCGTCTGAGCAAGCTCGTCGAGAGCGTGCGGGCGCTCGGCGCGACCCTCGAGTCGGCGGCGGCCGGCGGCAAGGCAGGCGGCGCGCCGGCCGAGCCGTCCGTCGGCGCGCCCGGGCCCTCCGCGCCGGCCGAGCCGTCCGCCGGCGCGCCCGAGCCGTCCGCGCCGGCCTTCACGGCCGGCGAGCCCGAGCCGTCCGCGCCGGCCCTCACCGCCGGCGCAGCCCCGCCGCCCGCGCCGGCCTTCACCGCCGGCGACCTCGTCTGGGCCGTGGTCGACGAGATCGGCCTCGAGGACTACTGGGACGCCGGCGCCCACGCGCCGGACGGACAGCAGGACGAGGCCGGCGCGCTGCAGGTGCTCGACGCCCTGCTGGTGCTCGCCGAGACCTACCCCCACCCCGCCGTCTACGTCTCCGTCTGGGACCGGCTCCTCGCCGACGAGCTGGCGCACGCCGGCATGGCCGACGACACGTTGGCGCGCGAGGAGGCGGAAGAGGATCGCGTGGTCATCGGCACGATCCACGCCGCCAAGGGGCGCGAGTACGCCGCCGTCGCGATCCCCGACTACGACT
>JBAXRL010000283.1:0-4530 GCA_037131205.1 Actinomycetes bacterium
GGTACTCCTCGTTCTTGATCTCCTTGGGGACACCGACGATCATGACTCCTCCTCGTTCTTCATCCCGATGATCACGTTCTACCTGCGAACGCTCTCAATGGCGTATGCGTTTGGCAGTCTAGCACACGTGAACGCCCAGATAAGCCCAGAAAGAAAAGGAAACGCGCACAACCGCACGGCACGTGAAGTGGCGCGCCCTCCTCCGTCGGCGGCGGCGCCCGCCACGCCGGCCGCCGCTCGCGGCGCTCGTATATATTTACCTCAGCCGACGAAGGGAGCCGTTGCATGGTCAGGCCCGAGCGTGCCCACGAGAGGATCGCCGCCGTCTCCTCCGCGCCCGGCGGCACGGTGGGCGTGGCGGCCCGCGATCCGGCGAGTCAGGCGAGCGTCCGCATCAGCGCCGACGAGCCGTACGAGCACCTCGGGGAGCCGGCGTGAAGGTCGCCGGCGCCCGTATCCTCGTGGTCGGCGGCGTGCATCGGCTCGGCGGCGCGCTGGCCCTCGACCTGGCCGCGCACGGCGCCGCCGTGTGCGTGTCGTCGCGCACGGCCGGCGAAGAAGCCGACGCGCAGGTCGGCGCGCTACGCGCGGCCGGCGCGCCGCTGGCCGCCGCCGCGACCGGCGACGTGCGCCGGCCCGCGGCGGCCGCAAGCCTGGTGGCCGCCGCCGCGGCGGTTCTCGGCGGCCTCGACGGACTCGTCTACGCCGCCAGCGGTCCGTTCGTGCCCAGGCCCCCCGAGGCAGTGGACGAGGCCTCGTGGGACGCCTCGCTCGACACCATCGCCAAGGGCTTCTTTTTCACGGCTGTGGCCGCCCGCCGGCGCTTCGTTGCCGACGGAGCGACCGGCGGCGTGATCGTCGCCATCACCGACTACCTGGGCCTGCAGCCGTGGACGGCGTTCGCCGCGCACGGCGCCGCCAAGGCCGCCCAGATCCACCTCGTCAAGGAGCTGGCGCGAGCCTGGACCAACGGCGGCGTGAGGGTCTGCGGCGTCGCGCCGGGGCCGGTCGACCTGGAGGAGGACGAGCACCGGGCGGCGACGCTGCGGGCGGCCGCCAAGGTGGCGGCGGAGCGCCTTGTGGCGCCCGCCGACGTCGGCGCCGCCGTGCGTTTCTGTCTCGAGACCGACGCCGTGACGGGCGTCAACGTAGTGGTCGACAACGGCTCGCTGGTGATGTCCTAGGCGGTCTTGCCCTGCCTGGTCGCCTGGTCCATGAGCTCCTTGGCCTTGAGCGCCAGCCAGAACTCCATGCGGTCCTGCGCCTGGTCGAGGTCGCGGCCGGTGATCTCCTCCACGCGCTTCATGCGGTAGCGCAGCGTGTGGCGGTGCACGTAGAGCTTCTCGGCGGCGTCGCCCCAGTGGCCGTTGGCCTCGAGGAAGCAGGCGAGGCTCTTCACGAGGTCGCTCGAGCTCTGCTCGTCGTAGTCCTGCAGCTTGCCGAGCACGCTGCCGTAGAAGACCTGCAGTGAAAGGGTGTCCTGCAGGCCCAGCAGGAGCCCATAGGAGCCCAGGTCGTCGAAGCCGGCGATGACGCCCGGCTCGCCCTTTACCCTGCGGATCTTGATGGCGTAGCTGGCCTCGTAGTAGCTCTGGCGCAGATCGATGAGCTGGCGGTGCGGGCGGCCGATGCCGACCGACACGCTGATCTCGGGAAGAAGCTGGTCGATGGCCGCCTGGAGCTCGCCGGCAAGCGCGATCACCGCGCCGCCGTCGAGCTTGCCCGGCTGCACGAGGATGACGACCGAGTCGCTGCGCGACGCCGAGATGAAGAGGATGTCGCGCTTCGCCATGAACTCGTCGACCGCCCAGTGGAGGCGCTCCTTGACGTCCTGCACCATGGTCTCCTCGCGCTCGCCGCGCGCCTCGACGGGCGCCGCGAAGCCGTCGATATCGAGAAGGACGATGAGGTGCGGGGACTGCGGATCGAGGCCGAAGAAGGCCAGACGGCGGGCGATCTCCTCCTCGTAGAGGTCGCTGGCGATGAGCTCGTCGAAGAAGTCGCCGGCCAGCCGCTTCTCGGTCTCGGCGACGGCCTTCTTCTTGACCAGCTCGAGCGCCGTCACGGTGACCACGTTGTGCAGGATGATGCGGTCGTACTCGCTGAAGTCGCCGCTGTCCTTGACCACGGCGAGGAAGGCGCCGATGCGATGCGACGCGACCACGGGGTAGACCTGCACGCCCGAACCCACGCCCTCCATGCTGAGGGCGAAGTTCTGGCGATCGGCGCGGCGGTCGCTGATGCGGCCCCAGAGGTCGGCGACGAGCTCGCCGCCGAGGCGCCGCCGGTAGGCGGCTTCGCAGAGCACCACGCCGTGAAAGTCGAAGAGGACCGCCGAGCAGCCGACCAGGGCCGAGAGCGTGGAGAGGATGGCCTCGAGGCCCTTCTCTTCGAGCACGATCCTGGTGAGCTTCTCGTGCACCGCGAGGCTGCGCTGCAGGAGCGAATACTGCTCGTTGACGATCTTCGAGGCCACGGCCTCGGTGATGGCGATGAACGGCACGTGGTACGGCACCTCGAAGAGCGGAAAGCCGTACTCCTCGGCGACCCCGATGAGCGCCGGCGGGACCTTGTCGAAACTGAAGCCGGTGCCGAAGCCGAGCCCGGAGAGGTTGTGATCGATGAGCCGCTTGAGCTGCTCGATCTGCCGGGCCTCCGCGCCGACGAAACCGTAGCCGGTGGTGAGGAGGAGCTCGCCGCCCTTGAGCCACCTGGTCGGGTCGGGGACCTCGGTGATGTGCACCCAGCGCACCGGGTTGCTGGTGGACTTGGCGCCGGCCAGCAATCTGAGGTTCAGGTCGGGGATCTCGAGGATATCCTGAACACAGATCATGGCCGCGATTCTACATCATGGCCAGGTACGGCGCGAGAGCCCGCGGCGTGATGGCCGCAGGCGCCTTGTACGTTATGGCAGGCGCGAAGGCGTGACCGTCAGCGCCGCCGCAGCACGCGCCCGGGCAAAGCCCCCGTGTGCTCGCCCTCGGCGATCACCGGTTCGCCGTTGACCAGCACCCAGTCCAGGCCTTCGGGATGACGGTGTGGGATGTTCTCGAACGGATACGTGTGCGGATACAGGTTGGTGGCCCGGTCGCGCACCTTGTCGAGGTCGAAGACCACGAGGTCGGCGCGCAGGCCGGGCCGCAGGACGCCGCGGTCGAGGAGCCCGAAGCGCTGCGCCGGGAAGGAGGTCATCTTGCGGATGGCCTCCTCGAGGCGCAGCACCGGCTCGTCGCGCACGTAGCGCTCGAGGATGCCCGGGTACTCGCCGTAGCTGCACGGCCAGTAGAGCGCCGCGTCGTCAAGCTCGTCGGCGGGCGGCATCACGAGGCCGTCCGACGAGACCATGGACAGCGGGCTGCAGAGCAGCGCGCGGATGTTCTTCTCCTCCATGTAATCGAAGAGCCCGACGATCTGGTCGTCCTCCTCGACGATCAGGTCGAGGAACGTGTCGAAGGGGTCGGCGGCGCGCTCGGCGGCGATGTCGGCGACGGAGCGGCCGCGGAGCTCCGGGTGGCGGCCGGCCTGGAAGATCACGAGTCGCTCGAAGCGGCCGTGCCGGATCAGGCCGGCGTAGCCCGCGCCGGGCAGAACGTCCTCCACGACGGCGCGCCGCAGCTCGGCGCGCCGGCTCCTGTCCGACAGCAAGGCGATGAGCGCGTCGTGGTCGAGGTCCAGGACCGGCTGCGGGAGGGCGCGGGAGAGACGCGGCGCCAGGTCGGTGTGCACGTCGCTGTCGGTGGTCGCATCGAGACCCTCGCGGCGCGCCGCCTCGATGAGCGCGAGGTTGGCGGCCGCGCCCTCGGGGGCGCCCCACTTGGGGACGTTGTGCGAGACCTGGACCGGCACGCCGGCGCGGCGCCCGATGGCGATGGCCTCCGCCACGGCCTCGAGGATGGTCTCGCGCTCGCCGCGCACGTGCGTGGTGTAGATGCCGCGATGGCGGGCGACGACGCGGCAGAGGCGCACGAGCTCCTCGGTGTCCGAGAAGCACCCGGGAGGATAGACAAGGCCCGTGGAGAGGCCGTGAGCGCCCGCCCGCAGGGCCGCGTCGAGCAGGCGCTCCATGCTCACGAGCTCGCGCTCGGTGACGGCGCGCTCGGCAAGGCCCACGACCGCCAGGCGCAAGGCGCCGTGACCGACGAGCGGGGCGATGTTGATGGCCCCGCCGGCGAGCTCCAGCGCCTGGAGATACTGGCGGAAGCTCGCCCAGTCCCAGGCCACCCCACTGATGTCCCAGTAGTGCGCCCAGTTGTGCAGCGCCTCGTCGCGGTGCGCCGCGCCGAGCGGCGCCGCCGACATACCGCAGTTGCCGGTGACGTGCGTGGTCACGCCCTGCCGCACCACGGAATCCGCCCGCGGATACTGCAGGATCGAGATGTCGGAGTGCGTGTGCGGATCGACGAAGCCGGGCGTGACGTAGCGGCCGCCGGCATCGACGACGGCGCCGCCGCGCAGCGCGCCCGCGGCGCCGATGGCGGCGATGCGCCCGCCGCGCACGGCCACGTCGCCGTAGTACCAGGGGTTGCCGCA
>JBAXRL010000284.1:0-4526 GCA_037131205.1 Actinomycetes bacterium
GATCAAGTGGCCCAACGACCTCTTCATCGGCGACCGCAAGGTCGGCGGCATCCTGCTGGAGGTCGCCGGCGAGCAGGACGAGGTGGACTGGGTCGTGGTCGGCGTCGGCGTCAACGTCAACACCGAGTACAGCGAGCTGCCCGTGGCGCTGCGGCGCACCGCCACGTCGCTGAAGATCGCCGGCGGAGAGCCCGTCGACAGAAGCGAGCTGCTCGCGCGCCTGCTGCTCGCCCTCGACGCGCACTACGCCGAGGCGGTCGCCAACGGGTTCGACGGCGCGCTTGACGGCTTCCGCCGGCGCGACTACCTGCTCAGCAAGGGCGTGAGCGTGCAGACCCGCGAAGGCCCGGTGGCGGGCCGCGCCGCCGGCATCGACGAGCGCGGCGCCCTGCTCGTGGAGCTGCCCCAGCGCCAGATCCGGCGCTTCCACAGCGGCGACGTGACGCTGCAGCTCTGAGCGCGCACTCGGGGCGCCGACCGCGAGCGCGCACCCTGAGCGCCGACGCCGAGCGCGCACCCTGAGCGCCGACGCCGAGCGCGCACTCTGGGCGCCGACCCCGGCCCCGCGCCGGTCGGCCCCCGGGCGGCTGCCCTCTTGCGTCTTGACAGCCGCCCGGGGGCCTTCGGGAGTGTCACCTCTGCTGTCGATGTGCTTGTGCTGCTACCCGGGCACGTCGATCACCCGCGCGAAGAAAGGGTTTCCGGTATCGTCGTCCGCGAAAGGGTATTCTGGGTTCAGCCACAGACCAGGAGTGTGCGCGATGACGATGCGACAGATCGCGATCAACGTGCCCGATCAGGTGCGGCCGCCGAGAAGACCGACGAAGCCGGCTTCGGCCGCGAGGTACTGATGCTGGCGGCCGTCAAGCTGTACGAGCTCGGCTGCCTCTCGTCGGGGCGCGCCGCCGAACTGGCGGGCATGGCGCGCGTCGAGCTCCTGCTCAACCTGGGTCGCTACCGGGTGTTCCCGCTCGAAGACGAACTGCGCGATCTGGAACAGGGCCGTGGCTGACGCCATCTTCAGCACTTCGCCGCTGGTCTACCTGCACCGCGGCGGCGCGCTCGACTGGCTGCCGTAGCCGCGCCGCGGGCTTGCCGGTCTGGGGCACGCTGCGCGTGGTGTTCGAGGCGACGTCGCAGGGCTTGGTGGAAGGCATCGCGCCGCTCGTCACGCGTCTCATCGACAGCGGCATGTGGATCTCGGATGATGTGCGCCGGCGCATCCTCGGGCTCGCCGGCGAGCTCTGACGCGCTTGAAGCGTCGGAGTCCTGGAGGCCGGCTCTCTCACAGCGGGCAACGTCAACGCCCTGCGCGACCAGACCGGCTTCTGGGCCGCGGCCGGCCATGCGATGACGCCGAAGCGCACCCTGCGCCGCGAGATGCACCTGCGCTCGACGAACAAGAGCTACACGCTCACCTTGCAGATCGGCCTGTCATATCATCCTCATTCAACAACCTCGAACTGTGGTAGACCGTGATGATTTCAGAGTACGTTGCCTTCAACCTATAGATGATACGATAGTTGCCGAGCAGTATTTCCCGGATATCTTCTTGATTGATTTACGGAACGATTCTACCTGACTCCGGGAATAGTTCTATACGGCAGACAGCTTCAAATAGCTTGCTTACATCGACCTGAGCGTAGTGTGCACTATCCTTGGCGATGTAGTCGGCAATGGCTTCGACATCGGCCAGCGCCTGGAGAGTCCATCTTATTTCAGCCATTTCTGCATCCGAGTCTCAGCTTCCGCATGCGAAACGGTCTGGCCGGAGTCCGCCTGGTCGCATCCCGTCTTGACTTTCAAGAGAAGATAGAGGCTTTCCATGGCCTCTTCTATTGTGGCGTCTTCAGGCAGACTCTGGAGCGTCTTCAGAACGGTCTGCTTGTCACTGAATGCCTCTTCCATCGCTGCATCCGTCCTTTCCATCGACTTGTCCAGGGATCGCGTTGGCGTATCGCATCACCTCGGAGCACCACCCGGGGATGGCGCCGGCGTTTCTCCTGCCGGCGGCTTGCGGATCGCCGCGTGTCCCCTTTCGTGCGCCGGCGTCTGTCCGTGTCTGTCTCACCGCCACAGCGTACACGTACCGGCGAGTGGCGTGCGTTCACGCCCAGTCTGCAAGCAACAGACCCTGCGCCCTTGCGAAGCGCCGGGCAGCGTTGCTCACCAGCGTCGCCCCCTGGCTGCGGGCGTGGGCGGCGACGATCATGGCCATGGCGCCGATCGGCGCGCCGCTCCTCTGCAGCTCTGCGCGCACATCCCCATAGTGCTCCGCCGCGGTTGTCGGCATCGAGGATGGAGCGCATCACAGCAGCCCAAGCCTCTCGGGCTCAGGATCCTCGCGCTCCGCCAGGAGATACGCCGGAACCTGCGACGGTCGGGCGAAGAGGTCATCCCATCCGACGGGCCTCGGCCTGATAATCAGCGCATCCCTCTGCCGTTCGATGAAGACCTCGCGACCAGAGAAACGAAACTCCGCTGGCAGGCGGCTCGCCTGGCTGCGCGGCCGTTCATGAAGAGCCTCGCGGTCCGCGACATGGCTCACCCCTTGGGTCTATGCCAACCATATCTACCACGAGGCTTCCGAATCGCAACTTCACCTGCATCGGGCCGGCGGTGAGCGGAGGGCGCCGGCGCATCGACTCGCGGCACTCGCGGCGCGGGCGCTCACGCGGGCGCTCACGCCTGCGCCGCGCCCGCGCCGCCGCCCCGCCCTTGGCGCGGAGCGCGACGTCCCTGCGCTCCTGCAGCCGCCCGCTGAGGAGCGGAAGCGCTGCCCGGACGCACGTTGACGTAGTGACCATACGGGATGATACTCCGTATCAGTTCACCCAAGAAGGAGTTGCATCCATTATGTCGATGATATCCAGAGCGCTGCAGATCAAGCTGCCGAAAGCACAGTCGGCCTTCCTGTGGGGACCACGCAAGACGGGCAAGACCACGTTCCTCAGGGCGGCCTTCCCGCTCAGCCTGAGCTACGACCTGCTTGAGACCGATCTCTTCTTCGAGCTCGTCAAGCGCCCCTCCCTGCTGCGTGAACGACTCCTCGCGGCAGACCCGCGGCGGCTTGAGGAGCCGATCATCATCGACGAGGTGCAGAAGGTGCCGCGGTTGCTGGATGAGATCCACTGGCTCATCGAGAACAAGGGCCTGCGCTTCGTCCTCTGCGGCTCCAGTGCAAGGAAGCTCGTGCGAGGGAAGGCGAATCTGCTGGGCGGCCGCGCCTGGCGCTACGAGATGCACCCGCTCGTCTCGGCGGAAGTGGCCGATCTGGACCTGCTCAGAGCGCTCACCCGTGGGATGATACCCGCGCACTACCTGCAGGAGGGATATCGCAAGTCGCTGCAGGCCTACGTCGGGGACTACCTCAAGGAGGAGGTGTTCGCCGAAGGCCTGACCCGCAACATCCCCGCCTTCTCGCGGTTCTTCGAGGCGATGGGCTACTCGCACGGAGAGCTGACGAACTACGCGAACATCGCCAGGGACTGCGGCATAGACGCAAAGACCGTCAAGGAGTACTACCAGATCCTTGTCGATACGCTGCTGGGCACCATGCTCGCGCCGTACAAGAAGCGGCAGGACCGCAACGTGATCGTCAGAGCCGGCAAGTTCTACCTGTTCGACGTGGGCGTCGCCGGGGCCATCACCCACCGTCAGATCGCCCAGGCGAAGGGCGAGCAGTTCGGGCGGGCGCTCGAGCACTTCATCCTGATGGAGCTGCTGGCCCACCGCGCCTACCGGGAGCTGGACCACGAGGTGAGCTTCTGGCGCACGAAGTCCGGTCTGGAGGTGGACTTCATCCTCGGTCAGGGGGCGGTGGCCATCGCGGTGAAGGGGGCGAACCGCATCGACAGCGCGGACCTGCGTCCGCTCAAGGCGTTCGTCGAGGGCTACCGCCCCGCACGCGCATTCATCGTCTGCAACGAGCGCGCGCCACGGGTGCACGGGGGCATTCACATCCTGCCGTGGCGCGACTTCTTGCAGATGCTGTGGAGCGGCGACGTGATCTCGTGACGGCCGATCCGCTCTCCCCATGGCTGCGCCTGGTCGCCCCATGAGCCCCGCCGCGAGTGCTTGCTGTGCTAGTATCGTCACGCGATGACGAAAACTGCATCACGGCTTGCAGCGCCTTTCCATGAGCGCTGGATAGGCAGACGCTATCAGGACCTCCTGGAGGCGTTTCCGGTAGTGGTGGTCACGGGAGCGCGTCAGACCGGCAAGACCACTCTCGTGCGGAAGAGCCCCCCGAGCAGCGCCTGGGACTACCTCTCCTTCGACGATCCCGAGGTTCGCCGCCAGGCGGCGGCGTTTGCCCCCGGACTGTGGGAGGGGAGTCGCGAGATCGTCCTCGACGAGGTGCAGCGCGCCCCCGAGGTGCTGAGCGCCGTCAAGCTGGCGGTGGACGCGGACCGCTCGCGGCGCTTCGTGCTCACGGGCTCGGCGAACCTGCTGCTGATGAAGAGCGTCGGCGAGAGCCTCGCGGGGAGGGCGGCCTACCTGGTCCTGCGTCCCCTGTCGCTGGG
>JBAXRL010000285.1:0-4523 GCA_037131205.1 Actinomycetes bacterium
TGTTCGCGAAGAGCGGCGGCGCGGCCGTGCTGCAGTTCGGCTTCGACAGCGTCTCCTACGACCCCATCGACGCCGCCATGTACGAGTTCACGCCGCCGGCGGGCGCCAAAGTGACGACCAAGCAGATCGACCCGTCGCAGATGAAGGGCGAGGCGGGCGCCAAGGCGCAGTCCGGATCGGGCGACGGCGCCATGCCGAGCAAGGCCGACAAGGCCGCGCACCAGAAGCTCGCGCGCCGCGCCCTGCTCACCATCGACCAGGCGCAGAGCCTGGTCGACTATCCCATCGCTACGGCGCGCGACTACACGGCGCGGTCGTTCCGCTGGGCCTACGTCTTCGACAACGGCATGCCCATGACGGCGCTCGGCGACCCCGTCTTTCAGATGATGGGCATGGGCGGCGGCTCGGCGGCGGCAATGAGCCCGACGGGTGACGCCGGCGCCACCATGGGCCCCGCCTCGGTGCTCCTGTACGGCGACGGCTTCGGCGCCATCGCCCTGGCGCAGACCAAAACGACGCCGGAGCTCGACAAGCAGCTCAAGGAGCTGCCGGCTCTGGTCGACACGACCACCGTGAACGGCGCCCCCGTCCGCTCGATGACCACGCCGCTGGGAGGCGTCTACATCTGGCAGCAGGGCGACACGACGCTCATGGCCGGGGGCATGGTTCCCAAGGCCGACCTCGAGGCCTTCGTGACCTCCGTTCGCTGACGTGGACGATGGAGTGACGTCGGCCGTCGCGGCAGCGCAGACGCCGAGTGAACGAGAGGGGACGCGGCCCGAGCAGCAAAGCTGCGGAGACCGCGTCCCCATCCTGACGACGCACGCGCTCACCAAGCAGTTCGGCAGCATCCGCGCCGTCGATGGCCTCGACATCCAGGTCTGCCGCGGCGACATCTTCGGCTTTCTCGGCCCCAACGGCGCCGGCAAGACGACGGTCATCCGCTTGGCGCTGGGCCTCATCCACCCCACCAGCGGGTACTCCGAGGTCTGCGGCCATCGCGTGCCCGGCGAGCTGCAGAGCGCCCTGCGCCACGTGGGCGGCTTTGTCGACGACCCCACCTTCTACCCGCTCATGAGCGCGCGGCGGAATCTGCGCCTCATGGGCAGCATGACCGGCCCGGTCAGCGAGGAGCGCATCGACGAGGTCCTCGAGATCGTCGGCCTGAGCGAGCGCGCCGACTCGCGCGTGGGAGGCTTCAGCCACGGCATGAAGCAGCGCCTCGGCATCGCCCAGGCGCTGCTGCACTCGCCCGAGCTCATCGTGCTGGACGAGCCGACCAGCGGCCTCGACCCGCGCGGCATGAAGGACGTGCGCGAGCTCATCCGCGAGCTGGGCGCGGCGGGCACGACCGTGTTTCTGAGCTCGCACCTGCTGCACGAGGTGGAGCAGGTGTGCACGCGCGCCGTGATCATCAACCGCGGCAAGGTCGTCGTGCAGGGCCCGGTATCGGAGCTGCGTCCGCAGAGCGACGCGGTGAAGGTGCTCACCGGCGACCAGGGCAAGGCGGCCGGCGTCCTGCGCGCGCAGTTCGGCGAATCCGGAGTGATCGAGGACGAAGGTTTCCTGATCGTGCAGGCCGGCGAAGACGCCGTGCCCGAGATGGTGCGCCGGCTGGTCGCGGACGGCGTCGCCGTCCGCGCCGTCGTGCCGGCGCCCGAGCAGGGCCTCGAGGACTTCTTCCTCGAGCTCACGGGGACCGACGGGGACAGGCCGGCGCCGAAGAAGCGGCGCGCCGGCCTCGCCCGCCTGCTGCCCGGAGGCCGGCGGTGAGGGCCGCGACGCGCCGCGCCGCGCGGCCCGCCGCGGGAGCCCGCCCGTGAGCCCCGCGGTCTGCGCCTGTCCGCCGGCGAAGCCGCCGGACAAGGACGGCCCGGCGGCCCCGCCGAAGGCGGGCGGCCCCGCCCACGGCAGCACCGGCCCGCGCATGCGCGGCCACGCCTGGGGGGCGCTGCGGCGTGAGTGGATCAAGCTCCTGTATCAGCGCCGCAGCTATCTCATCTGGGGCGGCGCCGTCGCGATCCCGTTTCTCATCGCCCTCGCGTTCTACCTCGCCAAGTCCGACCCGCACGGCGGCGAAGGGCCCCTGTTCTTTCAGCAGGTCACCGGCAACGGCATGTTCGTCGCCCTGGCGGCCCTCTCCGCGCTGCTGCCGTTTCTGCTGCCCATGGCCGCCGCCATGGTCGCCGGCTACATGATCGCCGGCGAGGCCGAGCTGGGCACGCTGCGCATCGTCCTCCTGCGCCCCGTCAGGCGGGGCTCGTTCATCCTGAGCAAGTGGGTCATGGCGATGGTCTACCTCGCCGTGGGGTTCGGCCTCATGCTGGCGGGGGGCCTGCTCTTCGGCGGGATCTTCTTCGGCCTGCACCCGATGATCACGCTCTCCGGCAGCACTGTGGGCGTGTGGCACGGGCTCGGGCTCATCGTCCTCTGCTGTCTCTACGGTCTGGCGGCGATGGCGTGCATCGTCTCGCTGGCGCTGCTGTTCAGCGCCATCACCGACTCGAGCCTGACGGCGCTGATCGCCACCATCGTCATCTACATCGTCGTCCAGGTGCTGATCGCCTTCAGCTACTTCGACTGGCTGCGGCCGTGGGTGTTCCCCAACTACTTCCTCGAGTACGTGAGCTTCTTCCGCGACCCGATCTACTGGACGCCGATCCTCAAGGGCCTGGCGTCGTTCGGCGCCTGGAGCTTCGGGCTGACGTTTGTCGCCTACCTGCTGTTCCGGCGCAAGGACGTGCTGTCGTAGACGTGCCTGGGTAGGCTGTGAGTATGCCTGCGCTCGTCAAGCTCTCAGTGGCCTTGTTCGTCGCCGGCGAGGTGCTCATCCTCGCCGCGGTCGGCGTTGAGTCGTGGCCGGTGCTCGCAGGGTGGGCGGCGGTGGCTCTGGTGGTGGCAGGGGTGACCCGGCTGGCCCGCCGACCCGCGTTGCGGATCATCCTCTCCGCGCTGCTCCTCCCCGCCTGCGTCATCACGACGTTCGAGGGCGGCCTGTTCTTCGTGCCGGCGGCTGCGGCGCTGTTTCTCGCTGCCGTGATGGACCGCGCGCATCACGGGCACGTCGTGCTCGTGGGCCGTTGACCGGTATGGGAGGTATTGGCGGCATGGGCGGCAGCTCCGCGATTCCCCGCACGATGCGCGCGATGCAGCTGGCGGCGCCCGCGCCTGCGTCCGAGGCGCCACTGCGGCTCGTCGCGCTGCCGGTGCCGCAGCCCGGGGCAGGCCAGGTGCTGCTCCGCGTGCTGGCCTGCGGCGTCTGCCGCACCGATCTGCACATCCTCGAGGGCGAGCTGCCGCCGCACCGCTCGCCCGTCGTCCCCGGGCACCAGATCGTCGGTGAGGTTGTGGCGTTCGGGCCCGGCGCGGAGCTGATCGCGCCGGGCGGCGAGCCGGGCGCGCCGCCGCTCGCCGTCGGCGAGCGCGTCGGGGTGCCGTGGCTGCACCAGACCGACGAGACCTGCCGCTTCTGCCGGCGCGGCGACGAGAACCTTTGCGAGCACGCGCTTTTCACCGGCTGGGACGTGGACGGCGGCTTCGCCGAGTACACGGTGGCGCCGGCCGGGTTCGTCTATCGTCTGCCGGCCGGCATGACCGCCATGGCCGCGGCGCCGCTGCTGTGCGCCGGCATCATCGGGTACCGCTGCCTGCGCCTCGTGGGCATCGTCGGCAGCGGCGCCGGGCTGCCGGGCGCGCCGGGCATCGGCAGAGGGTCTGCGCCCGTCGAGCTGGATGCCGTCAAGGAGCGCGAGCGCTGGCCTGACTGGCCGCCCGCGCCACCTGCGTCCGGCGCCCCGCGACGCCTCGCCATCTACGGCTTCGGCTCGGCCGCCTCGTTGTGCACGCAGGTCGCCATCTGGCGCGGCTGGGAGGTGTACGGCATCGCCCGCGACGCGGAGCACCGCGCGATGGCCCGCGAGCTCGGCGCCGTCTGGGCCGGCGAGAGCGGCGACGACCCCGGCGTCCTCTACGACGCGGCCATCGTCTTCGCGCCGGCCGGCGAGCTGGCCGTTGACGCCCTGCGTCGCCTCGACAAGGGCGGCATCGTCGCCCTGGGCGGGATCTACTCTTCGCCGATCCCGCCCATCGAGTACCCGTGGATCTATCACGAGCGCGTGATCCGCAGCGTCGCCAACTCCACCCGCCAGGACGCCCGCGAGCTGCTGCGCGACGCGGCCCTCATCCCGGTCGTCAGCCGCGTGCAGGAGTACGACCTCGAGCAGGCCAACGAGGCGCTGATTGACCTCAAGGAAGACCGGGTGCGTGGGTCGGCGGTGCTGAAGGTGGCCGCGGACTGACCGGCGCGAGCGGGAAGCCGCCGGGCCCTCTTGTCAGTCCCCGGTCAGATGTGCAGGAACCGCATTCCTCCAGTTCCTTGGAGGCGCCGCGCGGAGTGTCTGGGACGGTAACGTGCAGCCGCGCCGGCGGCTCTGGACAGACCGCGCAGTTCTTGTGAGCGCCAATACGCCCACGTGACCATCCCCTTCCCTCCGGTTGCGCGTTCAGCCTCCGAATCCGGATCG
>JBAXRL010000286.1:0-4497 GCA_037131205.1 Actinomycetes bacterium
ACACGCCGCCGGGGATGACCACGGCCGAACAGTCGCGCCCTGGTCGTCCGCGCACGCCGCCCCTTTCGTCGCTGGTGGCGCGAGTATACCGCCGTCGCGAGGCGCGCGGGAGCCCGCCCCCGCCGCTGTTTGCCACCGTGCGCGGCGCTCCCCTATACTTCTTGCGCACGAACGGGGTCCGACCCTGAGTCCCGCCGTGCCCCGAGCGACGATCAAGGCGGTCACCACGAGCGACAACATCACCATCTACCGTGCCGACTGGGTGCTGCCCGTGGCGGCGCCCGTGCTGGCCGGCGGCGGGCTCGCCGTGAGCGGCGAGCGCATCGTCGCCGTGGGCACGGCGCACGACCTCACGGCCGCTCATCCGCGGGCGCAGGTCATCGATCTCGGCCGCTCCGTGATCATGCCCGGGTTCGTCAACTGTCACAGCCATATCGAATACACGTCCTTCCGCGGCATCCTCGACGACTCCGAGTTCGGCGACTGGATCATCAGCCTCGTGGACGTCAAGGCCGCGCTGACCCCCGAGGAGTACCTGGCGAGCGCGAAGCTCGGCGCCCTCGAGGCCATCTCGTCGGGCATCACCACCATCGCCGACACGAGCTACGGCGCCGGCACGCTCCAGGCGGCCGCCGCGGCCGGCCTGCGCGGGCGTCTGTATCTGGAGGTCTTCGGGGTCGACGACAAGCGCCTCGACGAGACCATGGCCGACGTCGAGCGGCGTCTCGCCGAGGCGCAGGCCGCCGCGCCGCCGCGCTTCGATGTCGGCCTCGCGCCCCACGCGCCCTACACCGTCTCCAGCCGCCTGTATCAAGCGGTCGCGGAGCTGGCCCGTGAGCGCGGCCTCAAGGTCATGAGCCACGTCGCCGAGAGCAAAGAGGAGCTCACCTACATCCGCTCCGGCTCGGGCAAGTTCGCCCACGATTACCGCGAGAAGATGGGCTGGGAGCGGATGCTCGTGCAGCCCTTCGGCGTGAGCCCCATCAAGTACCTGCAGCAGTGGAACGTCTTCGACCACGATTTCCTCGCCGTCCACTGCGTGCAGGTGAGCCGCGACGACATCCGCATCCTCAAAGCCAAAGACGTCGCCGTCGCGCACTGCCCCAAGGGCAACGCCAAGCTGGGCTGTGGCGTCATGCCCCTGGCCGACCTGTTGCACGAGGGCGTGCGCATCGGTCTGGGCACCGACAGCCCGGCCTCCAGCAACATCATGGACATGTTCGACGAGATGCGCACGATGCTCTTTCTGCACCGCGCCGTCGAGCGCGACGTCACGGTGCTCGACGCGCCCAAGTGCGTGCGCATCGCCACGCTGGGCGGCGCCGAGGCGCTGGGCATGCAGGACGACGTAGGCAGTCTCGAACCGGGCAAGTGCGCCGATTTCATCGCCGTCGATGTCTCCAAATCGCACTTCGCGCCCATCGACGAGCCGTATTCGGCGCTCGTCTACGGGGCCAATCAGGACGACGTGCTGCTCACTGTGGTCGGCGGCGATGTGCTGTTCCACGAGCGCCGCTTCACGGGCCTCGACGCGGAGGCCATCAGGCGCGCCGCTGTCGGGGTGCGCCACAAGCTGCGCGACCGCGTCCGCGCCGGAGGCGTCCAGGTGGGCGCCGCCGAATCAGGCTGGTGGCATACGGCCACCGCTCCAGGAGAGGGGACCCCCTAAGTGCTGCTCGACCGCCAACGCGTGAAGTTCTGGCAGAAGTGGGTGTTCGGTTTCATGGCCGTCATCATGGCCGGGTTCCTGGTCATGATCCCGCTGAGCAACAACATGGGCTGCGGCGGCGGCGGCGGCGCCGCCACCAAACAGCTCGACACGGACATCGCCAAGTACCAGGCGGCCGTCACGGCCGACCCCCTGGACGTCGATTCCTGGCGGAGTCTCGCCGAGAACTACGTGCTGCGCGCCAATCAGCAGCCGCCGGGCTCCGCCGCCCAGGAGGCCGACTGGCGTACCGCGGCGCAGAACTACGAGCGCGCCAACCAGCTTCTCAGCAAGCAGAAGGGCGTGGACGCCAAGCAGAAGCGTATCGACACGCTGCAGCAGCTGGTGAGCGTCTATCTGTTCCTGGAGGACTTCCAGATGGCGACCAGCGTCTACGGGCAGATCACGGCGCTGAAGCCGAAGGACGCGCAGTCGTTCTTCGACATGGCGACCGTGGCCATCAGCGCCGGCGACACCAACACGGCGCTGCTCGCCTTCACCACGTTCCTCCGGCTCGATCCCACCTCGCCCGACGCCCCGGCGGTCAAGGACTGGATCGCCGCCAACTCGGGCACGCCCACGCCCTCGCCCTCGCCCGCGTCCTCGTCCCCACCCTCGCCGGCGCCGTCACCCAGCTCGGGAGGCGGGCAGTGAGCGACCTGTTCAGCATCTCCGGCGAGCGCGCCGGCGACGGTCTCGGTATCGTCGCCGTCTCCGGCGAAGTCGACATCTACACCGCGCCGCGGTTCAAGGAGTGCATGGTGGAGCTCCTCGACGCGGGCGTCGACCGGCTGGTCGTCGACCTCAGCGGCGTGACCTTCATCGACTCCACGGCGCTCGGCGTGCTCATCGGCGGCGTGCGTCGCGCGCACACCGCCGGCGGGGCCATCGCCCTCGTCGTCACCAATCGCGCCGTGGAGCGCGTTCTTGCCATCACCGGCCTGGACCGCGTGTTCACGATCCACGCCACCCGCGCGGCCGCGCTCGCGTCGCTCGCCTGACCGCGCGGCCATTGTCATCTCGACACCGGGGTCCCCGCGGTGGTATTAACCACCATCGTCCGGGGCTGCCCGGCCACATCGTCTGAGGTAGGTCCGTGAGGCTCATCGTCACAGAGAAGGATTCCGCCGCCCACAAGATCGCCGATATCCTCGGCGGCAAGGTCACGGTCAAAGAGCACGGCCGCGGGCGCCAGAAGGTCAGGTCGTATCACTTCGCCTACAAGGACGACGACGCCGTCGCCATCGGCCTGCGCGGCCACGTCATGGAGACCGTGTTCCCCAACACGTACCGGCGCTGGAGCCTCAAGTACCTCGGCGACATGATCGAGACTCCCGACCTGGCGTGGGTGGTCGACGGCGGCGCCGCCGGCACGCTCGCGGCGCTGCGCAGCGTGGCCAAAGGCGCCACCGAGGTCGTGATCGCCACCGACTACGATCGCGAGGGCGAGCTCATCGGCCACGAGGCCCTCGAGATCCTCCGCGGCGACGCCCTCAAGCGCCATCCGCACGACAAGCCCGAGAAGAAGAAGAAGGCCGGCCCCGCCGGCCGCGGCAAAGCCGCGGCCGCCCCTCCGGCCGCGCCGCCCGCGGACAACGGCGACCCGCACGTCAAGGCCATGCTGCCGGCCGCCGCCGTCGACCGCCACATCCGCGTGCGCTACTCGGCGCTCACCCGCGAGGAGGTCGAGGCGGCCTTCGCGAAGCCGTCCACCGTCGATTTCAACCTCGCCGAGGCGGCGCACTCGCGCCAGGACATCGACCTCATCTGGGGGGCCGTGCTCACGCGCTTCATGTCGCTGGCTTCCTACCGCTACGGGTCGGACTATCTTTCGGTCGGTCGCGTGCAGTCGCCCACGCTGCGCCTGGTCGTCGACCGCGAGCTGGAGCGGCGCGCCTTCGTGCCGGTCCCTTACTGGGAGATCAAGGCCACGCTGACGCACGGCGCCGACACCCTCGAAGTGGCGCACACCAAGGGCCGCTTCGATTCCCTGGAGGCCATGGAGACGGCGTTCGCGCGCGCCCAGGCCGAGACCGCGGTGGTCACCGCCTACAAGGCCGAGCCGCGCAAGGTCGCGCCGCCGGCGCCGTTCAACACGACGGCGCTCATGAGCGCCGCCTCGAGTGGCGGCGCGTCGCCGGCGCGCGCCATGCGCGCCGCCGAGTCGCTGTACCTCGACGGCCTCATCAGCTATCCACGCACCGACAACACGGTGTATCCGCCGTCGCTCGACCTGCGTGGCAGCCTCGAGGCTCTGGCCGGCTGGCAGCCTGTCGCAGCCACCGCCGCGCGCCTCGCCAAGCAGGGCAAGTACACGCCCACCCAGGGCAAAAAGCGCACCACCGACCACCCGCCCATCTATCCGGTGGGGGTACCGCGCCGCGAGCTCAGCGGCGACCAGGCCAAGGTCTACGACCTCGTCGTGCGCCGCTTTCTCGCGACGCTGCTGCCGGCTGCGGTCATCGAGGGTCAGCGTGTCGATGTGCGCATCGGCCACGAGCCCTTCCTGGCGCGCGGCAGCCGCGTGGCCTCGCCGGGCTTCCTCGAGGTCTACGAG
Organism: Actinomycetes bacterium; assembly: GCA_037131205.1. Taxonomy (GTDB): domain Bacteria; phylum Actinomycetota; class Thermoleophilia; order UBA2241; family UBA2241; genus CAIXSE01. The sequence continues at coordinate 4,266 of JBAXRL010000286.1, forward strand.
AAGTTCGCCGCCAGGCGCGAGCGGCCGCTGCCCGCGCTGCAGCCCGGCGACGTCCTCCAGGTGCGCGACCTGCGCAGCGAGAGCAAAGAGACGCAGCCCCCGTCGCGCTACGGCCAGGGTCCGCTCATCGAGAAGATGGAAGAGCTCAGCCTGGGCACCAAGGCCACGCGCGCCGACATCATCCAGCACCTCTACGACCGCAACTACGTGCGCGACAACCCCGTCGAGCCCA
>JBAXRL010000287.1:0-4469 GCA_037131205.1 Actinomycetes bacterium
GACCCGTCACCCATGCGGGTCGGGATCCTGGGTTCCAACGGCAGCACCTCCGTGCTTCATCGGGATCGACCGCGCGCCACATGGCAGCTTTGGGAGGTTCGAGAGATCCCCCGAGGGCGCGAAGCGCGTCGACCGCAACTGAACAGACCTCCGCGCGCAACTGTACAGGACGGCCGAAGGCGCGCGCCACCGCGCCGCGGGCGCCCCGGGGCGAGCGTCCGGACGACCTGCGAGCGGGCGACCCCGCGGCCGCCCGCCTCCTTCACGGAAGCTTGGAAACGATGGCGCCGATCTCCTGTGGCGTGAAGGCCTTCATGGTCGTGGTCGTGACGAAGCCGCGCGACGCGAGGGCGAGGGCGAACGCAGCCGCTACCTCGTCCGCGGGCGCTTCTCCGACGGCGACGTAGTCGTAGGGACCCATGGTGACGTGGAAAGTAAGATTGGTGCCGCCCATGCTCTCGAAGGCCTTGATGCCCTCGTCGATGCGAGCGGGGATGTCCTTGGCAGCGCGTGCGCCCTCTGTCGTGAGTTTCATGAGCACAATGTAGGCTGGCATCCGAGTACCCCTTTCGCTCCTCTGAAAGTGCTTGTAGACTGTGTGACAGAACTCCGCCCCGGGGCGTCAGACCGGGTCTACCCGGTAGCCCCGCAAAGGGCACCTTTGGGCTCGCCGACGTGCCCGGCCCTCACTCCGCGACCGTGACGACGGGAGCGTCGATGAACACCTCCGCCGGCAGCGCCCACAACGAGGCCTCGACCGGCACGGGCCGGCCGGCGGCCTCGCGGCCGCTCCCCAGGGACACGGTGAGCGGCAGGAGCGCCGGCGCCGCGAGCAGCAGTGTCACCGTATCGGTCGCGGTGACGGAGGCGGTCACCTGCAGCGGATCCCCGGCGGCGCGGACCACGAGGCCGCCGGCCTCACCGGGACGCAGCGCGTCGCCGCCGCAATCGAAGCGCAGAGTGACGGTCAGGCCGCCGTCGTAGCGCGCGCGCTTCAGTCTGGGCGCGGCGGGCGCCTCGCGGTGAAGGACGGCGCTGAGGACCGCGGCCACCCAGCGCCGGGCCGCGACCAGCTCGTCGTCCCAGTCGATGAAGTGCGCACGGCCGTGCAGATCGATGTCGTACAGCGCGGGGCCCGCCAGCGCCCAGCCCGCGCGCCAGGCCTCCTGCTGGGCGAGCCGGATGGCGTCGATGCCCTCGCGCGTATACCTGCGCGCGTCGTAGTCGCCGATCTGCGCGGCCACCAATGGCGCGCCGCAATCCTGCGCCAGGGCGGCGGCCAGGCTGCGCAGCGCCGCCGCGTAGGCCTCCTGCGAGGTGAACCTGCGGGCGTCGGCCTCGCCCTGCCAGAAGAGCACGGCTCGCACGCGCCCGCCGACGGCTCGCACGCGGCGCAGCATCGAGCCGTAGAGGGTGCTGCGCGAGTGCGGCGCCCAGGCGTCCTCCACCCACCTGCCGATGGGAGTGGTGCCCTTGGCGCAGGGTACGAACGCCACCGGCACGCCCTCGGCGGCCATGAGCTCCGTGGCCAGGAGCGGCCACACCGAGCCGCCCGCCAGAGGGTCGGCGCTCACGCGGTCGACCTGGCCGGCGGCCCCATCGACGGGGTCGAGGAGCTCCTTCCAGCGATCGTCGTTGCCGAAGAGCGCCGCCCGCAGCACGGGGTGCGTGTACCAGTTCGGGGACGTGCCGCGCCCGCTGGCGTTGCTCTGGCCGGCGACCACGTAGATGTCGCCGACGCCGACGTACGGGCGGCTGACGACGATCTCGGGGCGCGCGGCGGCGCGGACCTGAAGCGTCGCCTGACCCGCCGGGCGGGCGCGCAGACGCAGCGCGAACGCGCCGTTGGCGCGGCACGCGAACGGCGCCCACGGCTCGTCGCCCCAGCGCGCCTCCAACTTACTTCCCAGGCCGACGGCGCGTCCCGCGACGAGGATGTCGCCGCGGCCGTCGTCGCCGCGCTGGAAGATCTGGTAGGGGCGCGGCGAGACGAGGCGCAGCGAAGCGTCGCCGGGCGCGGCGGCGGGCGCCGGCGGCGCGGCGGCCGCGACGACGAGCGTCACGAGCGCGAGCGTCACGACCATAAGCGCGAGCGCGGTCTTCATCCTGCCGACGATCAACTGCCCTCCCCGTCGCGGCGCTTCCATCCGAAGGCCGACGCCGGCGCTGCCAAGCCTACTGGAGCCGGCGAGCGGGGTCGAACCGCTGACCTGCCGCTTACAAGGCGGCTGCTCTGCCAACTGAGCTACGCCGGCTCGCGCGTGGCGCGCAAACCGCGCGCCCGCCTGACCAGTGTACCCAGTGGCGCAGGCTACGGGAACCGCCGCCGGCCCTGACGACCGCCGGCGCCCCGCTGCTATACTCCGCGACATGAGCCTCCGACGCCGGGCAGCGCGGCTTCGACGCCGTCTGTCGCGTCGGCTCCGGTCGCACCCTTTTCTCTTCGTCCTCGTCGCCGCCCTGTGCCTCGTGGCGGCGTCGGTCGCCATCCTGCGGCCCCACACCGACGAACCGCCGCATGAGGCGCCGCCCGGGGCGCCCTCCGCGGGCGCGGTGCCGCCGGATGTGCAAGCCGAAGCAGCGATCCTGGTCGAAGCGCAGAACGGCGTCGTCCTCTGGTCCAAGGACCCCGACCGCCGCCTGCCGCCGGCGTCCTGTACCAAGATCATGACGGCGCTCATCGCGCTCGAGCATGTACGCGACCTTAAGAGCTACGCCACGGTGCCCACTATCACCTTGCCGCAGACCGTGGGCGTCGGGCTGCGGCCCGGCGAGCGCATCACCATCGAGCAGGCGCTGCGCGCCCTCATCGTCAAGAGCGCCAACGACGCCGCCCTCACGCTGGCCGTGTACGTCGCCGGCGACGAGCCCGCCTTCGTGCGCCTGATGAACGCCCGCGCACAGCAGCTGGGTCTGCGACGCACGCACTTCGTGAACTGTCGCGGCACCCCGCAGCCGGGGCACCTCTCGTCGGCTCGCGATCTGGCCGCGCTGGGCCGTTTCGCCATGCGCGACGCGCGCTTCCGCGAGCTGGTCGGCATGCGCACGGCGGTGATCACGTGGCCGCCGGGCCACGCGGTGAAGGTGACGTCGCACAACCGCCTCCTTCGTTACCCGTGGGGCGACGGCGTCAAGACCGGCGCGACGTCGCAGTCCGGTATGGTGCTCGTGGGCTCCGGCCGCCCGGGGCTCGTGCCCCTCATCGTCGTCACCATGCACGAGCCGACCCGTGACCAGGAGGAGCGCGACGCGGTCGGCCTGCTGAGGTGGGGTTCCGCGCAGTACGCCCTCAAGACCCTCGTCGCGGCCGGCGATGTGGTGACCACGGTGCGCCTCACCGGTGGCGGCCGGGTGGCTCTGGCGGCCGCCGCCCAGCTCAGCGCGGTGGTGCGCACGGCGGCCGTCGTCAAGATCCGGCGCGCCGTGCCGGCCCGGCTGTCGCTGCCGCCGCCCGCGGGGACCGTCGTCGGCCGGGCCGGCTACTGGGTTGACGGCGTGCGCGTGGGCACGGTCAGGCTCGTTGCCGCCGGCGCCGCCTCGCCGCGTCCCTCAAGAAGCGCCTCGGCCGGCCCCTGACTCAGCCGCGACTCCCCGTCATCGCCTTGAAACGCTCGACGGAGTCGATGGGGATGCCCAGCAGCCCGGCGATGTGGAGCTCAGCCACCAGCCAGACAGAGTCGGCGACGGAGAGGATCTCGCCGTGCGTGTCGAGCGCGACCCCGCCATGCCTCACTCGGCGGGCATCGACACAGGATGGTCCACGAACACCTGCGCCGGCAGCGCCCACGGCGAGCCCTCGACCGGCACGAGTTGGCCGGCAGCCTCGCGGCCGCTGCCGAGGGACACGGTGAGCGGCGAGCGCGGAGGCGCCGCGAGCAGCAGCGTCACCGTGTCGGCCGCGGTGATGGCCGCGACCACCTGCACCGGGCGCCCGTCGGCGCGTACCACGAGGCCGCCGACCTGTCCCGGCCGCAGGGAGGCGCCGTCGCAGGCGAAGCGCACGGTCACGGTGAGGCCGCCGTCGTAGCGCGCGCGCTTCAGCCTGGGCGCGGAGGGCGCCTCACGGTGAAGCACGGCGGAGAGGATGGCGGCCGCCCAGCGCCGCGCCGCGATCAGCTCGTCGTCCGTATCCGTGAAGTGTACGCGACCATGCAGGTCGATGTCGTACAGCGCGGGGCCCTGCAGCGCCCAGCCCGCGCGCCAGGCCTGCTGCTGGGCGAGCCGGATGGCGTTGACGCCGCCGGGCGACCACGCGCGCGGGTCGTAGTCGCCGATCTGCGCGGCCACCAGCGGCGCGGCGCAATCGTGGGCCAAGGCGGCGGCCAGGCTGCGCAGCGCCGCCGCATAGACCCCCCTCGTGGTCGACACGCGCGCGTCGGCCTCTCCCTGCCAGAAGAGCACGGCTCGCACGCGTCCGCCGACGGCGCGCACGCGGCGCAGCATCGAGCCGTACAGCGTGCTGCGCGAGT
>JBAXRL010000288.1:0-4467 GCA_037131205.1 Actinomycetes bacterium
TCGTCGCGCTGGCGGGGTGCGGCGGAAGCAGCGGCGTAGCCGCCTCCTCCGCCGCGCCGACACCACTGCACAGCGGAGGCTCGACCCCCAAGGTCACCTTCGTCGAGCTGGGCTCCGACAGCTGCGTCCCGTGCAAGGAGATGCGCCCGGTCATGGACGGCATCCAGAAGACCTTCGGCGACCAGGTCGAGATCATCTTCTACGACGTCTGGGAAGACGACGCACCGGCCAGGGAGTACGGCATCCAGATGATCCCCACCCAGGTGTTCCTCGACGACAAGGGCGCCGAGCTCCACCGCCACACGGGCTTCTACCCGCAGGAGGATATCGAGGCGCTCCTCGTGGAGCAGGGCCTCACGAAGCTGACGACGCCGTAGCGGCAGGCCATGCTGCAGCAGGTCCTCACCAGCCTGAGCAACGGGCTCAGCCAGTCCCTTGGTTGGGCGCTCCTGGCCGCCTTCGGCTGGGGCGTCGTCAGCATCGTCTTCAGCCCTTGTCACCTGGCGAGTGTGCCGCTGGTCGTCGGGTTCATCTCGACCCGCGAGGACGCCTCCACCGGGCGCGCCTTTCGCCTCTCCCTGGTCTTCTCCCTCGGCGTGCTGGTCTCCATCGCGCTGATCGGCGGCGTCACGGCCGCGCTCGGGCGCATGCTCGGCGATCTCGGCGCCGTCGGCAACGTGGCCGTGGCCGTGGTCTTCTTCGTCTTCGGCCTGTACCTCATGGACCTGCTGCCGCTGCGCTGGGCCAACGTGTTCCCCGCATCGACGAAGCGTCGCGGCATGACCGCGGCAGCGAGCCTCGGGCTGGTCTTCGGGATCGGCCTCGGCCCCTGCTCCTTCGCCTTTCTCGCGCCGCTGCTGATGATCGTGTTCGGGCAGGCCCAGACCGACTACGCTCAAGCCGTCGCGCTTCTCGGAGCCTTCGCCCTCGGCCACTGCGGCGTCATCGTCCTCGCCGGCACGGCGGCGCAGCGCGTTCAGGCGGTGGCGTCATGGGGGTCGCGGTCCAGCGTGGCCAGGTGGGTGCGCCGCGCCTGCGGCGCCCTCGTCGTGCTCGCCGGCGTCTACCTGCTGCTGAAGTAGGCCGCCCCGGCGACGCAGGCGCGACGAAGGCGTGACGAAGGCGCAACGACGCCCCCCCTCAAGCTCCCCGCACCTGTTGCCGATAGCGGTTACACGCGGGCGCTCTAAACGAATGACCCAGGCGCAGGGCGCGCGGCGCGGGCAGAGTAGGGGTGACGACGGGCTGTCGTCAGCACGCCCAGGGAGAGGATCGCATGTCAGACGGACGCACGAGGCAGCACGGCTTCACGCTCATCGAGTTGCTCATCGTGATCGTCATCATCGGCATCCTCGCGGCTATCGCCATCCCCACGTATATCAGCCAGCGCGACAAGGCCAAGGTGGCGGCGCTCAAGAACAACGCCCGCTACGTGCACATCGCCGCCTTGACCTACGTGGTCGACGACCTCATTCCTACGTGGGAGACATCACACGCGCGCACCAACGGCACGCTCTCCCCCTATGCGAACTCGCACGTCAGCTGCGCTCTCGAGGAGGGCCTGGAACGAGGAGTTTCAGCAAAGAACGCCGAGGGATACCGCAACCCTTACTCGGGCAACACATCGATTGTGAACTATGCATCCGTGCAGTCCTGGTCGTTCATGCCGCCGGCCGTGTTCATCACAAACGTGAGTTCCTGCCAATGGGCAAGCAGCTTCTCTCCGACCGATAAGGCGCGTCTTCGCGGATCCGTCATCGCCTGCTGGAACACGGCCACCGGGATCCGCGCCATCCAGATCTACTACGTGAAGGGAGACGGCACGAAGGGCCCGCTCCTGTACAGCATCCCGCTCGACCAGTGAGTGACCGGCGGCCGGCGGACGATCGATCACCCGAGAGAGGACGGAATGCGCAGCAGACCGGCACGGCAGCACGGCTTCACGCTCATCGAGCTGCTCATCGTGATCGTCATCATCGGCATCCTCGCGGCCATCGCCATCCCGATGTACATCGGCCAGCGCGACAAGGCCAAGGTGGCGGCGCTCAAAGAGAGCGTCCACGACGTGCACATCGCCGCCCTGACCTGCGCGCTCGACAACCGCCTGGTGTCGCCGACGGGCGATGTCATGACGTACGTGCAGAACAGCGGGCCGGTCGGCGGGAGCGTCTACAAGAGAATGGCAAATGAGTACGTCAGCACTGCTCTCGAGGCCAGCCTCGGGGGAGCAGGCGTGGTCGCCGGCAGCGAGCACAGCCTCGGCAGTCAAAACAACGCGGACCACTACGTCAACCCCTACTCGGGCAAGGCGTCCATCGTCAACAGAGGAGACGTGGGATTGTGGACGGACATCATGCCGCCGGCCGTGTTCATTACCGACGATGCCACCTGCAGATATGAAGCCGTCCTCGACTGGAACGGCAAGAAGAATCTTCGCGAGCGTCTTCGCGGAGCCGTCATCGCCTGCTGGAACACGACCGCCACGGTCCCCGCCATCCAGATCTACTACGTGAAGGGAGACGGCACGAAGGGCCCGCTCCTGTACAGCATCCCGCTCGACCAGTGAGTGACCGGCGGCCGGCGGACGATCGATCACCCGAGAGAGGACGGAATGCGCAGCAGACCGGCACGGCAGCACGGCTTCACGCTCATCGAGCTGCTCATCGTGATCGTCATCATCGGCATCCTCGCGGCCATCGCCATCCCGATGTACATCGGCCAGCGCGACAAGGCCAAGGCGGCGTCGCTCAAAGAGAGCGTCCACGACATCACCATCGAGGCTCTGGGCTACGTCGCCGACGGCCTCGACACAACCTGGGAGGGAACGCATGCGTTGACCAACGGCACTCTATCCTCCTGGGCGGGCACGCACGTCAGCTGCGCCCTGGAGGAGAACATCAAGCAGGGTGGAGCCACCGGCACGAATGCCGAGGGATACCGCAACCCCTACTCCGGCAAGACCTCGGTCATCAACAACAACTCACTACCCTCATCGACACTGGCAAGGCCCGCGGTGTGGATGACGCAGTCGAGCGGCGTCTTCCGCTACGGCAGCTTCGTGGCCACCGACCAAACGAAGACGAACCTGGCAGGCACCGTCATCGTCACCTGGAACGCCACGACGAGCAACATTGAGATCTTCTTCGTCGATGGGAACGGCGCGAGGTCCGCCACCTGCACCTACATCGAGAGGTGAGCGGCGGCGGCGCAGCGGCCCGCCGGCTCAGCACCCTCGGCTGCTGAGAAAGGCCGCCGAGACGCAGTACGCGGCGGCGGCGGTCATGCGACGAGGCGCAGCGAAGCGCCCGCCCAGGCCCGTCACACATGGCGCGGATAGGGGTTGCCTGCGGGCGTTCTGGACGAATGGCCCATGTGCTGGGCGCGCGAGACGGGCAGAGTAAGTGCGACGGCGGGCAGTCGTCACCCACTCACGGGAGAGGACGGAATGCGCAGCAGACCGGCACGGCAGCGCGGCTTCACGCTCATCGAGCTGCTCATCGTGATCGTCATCATCGGCATCCTCGCGGCGATAGCTATCCCGATGTACGTCGTCCAGCGCGACACGGCCAAGGCGGCAACGCTGAAGACCACGGCGCACTACGTCCTCGTCGCCACCGAGGACTACGCCGGCTCGGGCCTCATCTTCTATCCGTACCACGGCTTCGAGAACACCTCTTCGTTGGAGACCGCCGCCGCCGCGACCTGGGTGAGCAGCGCCCTCGAGGTGAGCATCAAGCACGCCTTCGGCGTCAACAGGGACGGCGCCTACACCAACCCGTATTCGGGCAACAAGGCCGTCCTCAACACCAGCATCCCGTACCTCATCAGCGCCGGGTACGCGAAGTACGCGCCGCCGGCCGTGTTCATCACCAACGACCCAGGCTGTCGCTATGGAAGCTTCCAGTCCGCAAGCAACGACTACTTCCGCGACCTCCTGAAGGGCGCCGTCATCGCCTGCTGGAACAATGCGAACGGGGTCAATGCGGTCGAGATCTACTACGTCGACGGCGACGGGGCGAAGTCCGAGACCGTCTCGCGCATCCCCTTCTGACGGCGGCGAGAGGCCGGCGGCGGCGCAGCCGCTCCGCCGGCCGAGACCGCCCACCGAAACGCAGCACGCGGCGGCGGTCATGCGCCAAGAGGCATCGGCGCCCTGCTCAAGCCCATCGCATGTGTTGCCGATAGCGGCTACATGCGGGCGCTCTGGACGAATGACCCATGTGCGGGGCGCGCGGGAAGGGCAGAGTATGGGTGACGGTAGGCAGCCGTCTCCCACCGACGAGAGAGGACGGGATGCGCACGAAACCGGCAGGGCAGCACGGATTCACGCTCATCGAGTTGCTCATCGTGATCATCATCATCGGGATCCTGGCGGCCATCGCCATCCCCGTGTACGCGAGCCAGCGCGACAAGGCCAAGGAGGCCGGGCTCAAGCTGAACGCGCGCCACATCACCGTCGCGACCCAC
>JBAXRL010000289.1:0-4464 GCA_037131205.1 Actinomycetes bacterium
CCTTGGCGGCCGGCGCCTTGGCGGCCTCAGCCGCCGCGGCCTCGGCCCCGCGGCGCACGCCGGCCTTGCGCCGCGCCTGCTGCAGCAGCTCGCCGGCCTCTTCGAGCAGGTCGTTGGCTTCGGCGAGCTCGGCGCCCCTGCCGTCGAGACGCAGGCCCATGGCCGCCTCCCACACCTCTTCGACGCGGTCGACGGGCACGAAGGTCATGCCTTTGCGCAGCTCTTCGGGCACGTCCTCGAGGTCGGCCTCGTTGCGGCTCGGCAGGATCACCGTGGTGATGCCGGCGCGCTGCGCGGCCAGGGTCTTCTCCTTGAGGCCGCCGATGGGCAGCACCTGGCCGGTGAGCGTGACCTCGCCGGTCATCGCTACCTCACTGCTCACCGGCGTGCCGGTGACCAGCGAAGCGATGGCCGTGGCCATCGTCACGCCGGCGCTGGGGCCGTCCTTGGGAATAGCTCCCGCCGGCACGTGGATGTGGATGTCGTGCTTCTGGAAGTAGTCGTCCTCGAGGCCGAGCTCGCGCGAGTGGGTGCGCACGTAGCTCATGGCGGCCATGGCCGATTCCTTCATCACGTCGCCGAGCTGGCCGGTGACCGTGAGATGGCCGCCGCCGGGCATGGCCGTCGCCTCGATGAAGAGGATGTCGCCGCCCACCGGCGTCACGGCCAGGCCCGTGGCGACGCCCGGGTCGCTGGTGCGCCGCTTGACCTCGGCGGTCACCCGCGGCCGCCCCAGCAGATCGTGCACGCGCTGGACGTTGACGGTGAAGCGCTTGCGGCTGCCGTTGGTGGCCTCGACCACCTCACGCGCGAGCTTGCGGCAGACGCTGCCGATCTCGCGCTCCAGGTTGCGCACCCCAGCCTCGTGCGTGTAGCTCGCGATGATCTCGACGATGGCCTCGTCGCGGAAGGTCACCTGCTTCGGTTTGAGGCCGTTGGCCGCGATCTGCCGCGGCGCCAGGTAGTTCCTCGCGATGTGGAGCTTTTCTTCGATGGTGTACCCGGCGAGGAAGATGATCTCCATGCGGTCGCGCAGCGGCGCGGGGATGGGCTCGAGCTGGTTGGCCGTGGTGATGAACAGCACCTTGCTGAGGTCGAACGGCAGGTCCATGTAGTGGTCGCGGAAGGTGATGTTCTGCTCGGGGTCGAGCACCTCGAGGAGGGCGCTCGCCGGATCGCCACGCCAGTCGGCGCCGGTCTTGTCGATCTCGTCGATCATGAACAGCGGGTTGTCGGTGCCGGCGTCGCGCATGGCGCGGATGATGATGCCGGGCATCGCCCCCACGTAGGTGCGGCGATGCCCGCGGATCTCGGCCTCGTCGCGCACGCCGCCGACGCTGATGCGCTCGAACTTGCGGCCCATCGCCTCGGCGATGCTGTGGCCGAGGCTCGTCTTGCCGACGCCGGGCGGGCCGACGAAGCACAGGATCGGCCCGTGCAGGTCGGCCTTGAGCTTGCGCACCGCGAGGAACTCGAGGATGCGGTCCTTGACCTTCTCGAGGTCGTAGTGGTCGCGGTCGAGGATCCCGCGCGCGTGCGGCACGTCGAGATTGTCGTCGCTGCTCACCGTCCAGGGCAGGGTGACGATCCAGTCCAGGTAGGTGCGGATCACGGGGTACTCGGCGCTCTGCGGCGAGATGTTGGCGAGCCTGTCGAGCTCCCGGCGGGCGGCCTTGTCGGCCTCTTCCGGGAGCTTGAGCTCGTCGACCTTCAGGCGCAGCTCGGTGATCTCGGCCTCCTGATCGTTGGTCTCGCCGAGCTCCTGCTGGATGGCGCGCATCTGCTGGCGCAGAAAGTACTCGCGCTGCCCCTTGTCGATCTCGCTGCGCACGTCGCTCTGGATCTTGGAGCCCAGCTCGAGCACGTCGAGCTCGCGCGTGAGGATGCCGATCAGCCTGCGCATGCGCTTCTCGACGTCGCTTTCCTCGAGCAGCGCCTGCTTGTCCGCGGCCTTGATGCGCATGGTGCTGGCGATGAGGAAGGCGAGCGGCCCGGGGTCGTCGACGTTGGCGGCCGCCATCTCGAGCTCTTCGGGCAAATAGGGCACCAGCGCGACGATCTTGCTGAACACGCTCAGCAGGCTGGCGCGCAGGGCGTCCACCTCTTTGCTCTCATCGACGACGTCCTCGACCCTGGTGATCTCGGCGGCCAGATACGGCTCCTCCTGCACGTACTTGTCGATGCGCACGCGCTGCAGCCCCTGAACGAGGATGCGCATGGTGCCGTCGGGCAGCTTGATCATCTTGTGGGCCAGACCCACCGTGCCGACGGGGTACAGAAGCTCGGGGCCCGGCACCTCGACCTCGGCGTCCTTGCTCGTGACGAGCGCGAGCAGCCGGTCGCCGGCGAGCACGTCGTCGATGAGCTTGATGGAGCGCTCCTGCCCGATGGTGAGCGGGATCATGGTGTCGGGGAAGACCACGGTGTCGCGCAGCGGCAGCACCGGCAGCGTGCCCGGGATCTCCTGCGCCGCGTCGACCTGGATGTCCTGAGGGTCGCTCATTCGTCGCCTGCCCCTGTCTGGATATCGATCTTGCGGGCGCCGGCGCCGCGCTCGATGAGGGTGAGCCTCACCTCGAGCACGCCGGCCTCGTAGGTCGCCGTGGTGACGTCGGGGTCGACATCGACCATGAGACGCACGTGCCGCTCAAAGGGACCATAGTCCATCTCCACCTGCTGGTAGACGCGGCCCTCGCGCGTGGGAAAGGCGCGCTCGCCGCGGACCACGAGCTCGCGGCGGTCGACGAGCAGCTCGATGTCGTCCATCGCCAGACCGGTCAGCTCGAAGCGCACCACGATCTCGCGGGTGTCCTCCTCGAAGTAGGCGTCGGCGGCCGGGCGGAAGCCGCGGCCCCGGTAGGGCTGCCGCGCGGCCATGAGGCACGAATCGTTGAAGGCGCGCAGCACCTCGTTGTGCAGCTTCTCGACATCCACGGAGGTGACTCCTTACGCAGGGCCTCGGCGGCGGCGCGCAGGCAGCCTTCAAGGCACGTTCCACGGGACTCTGCGAACCTCCTACCCACTCGTCTGCCGCGCGTAACGGGACCGGCGACGGCGCGGCGGCGCGCGAGGCCGGGCGCGGGGACGCGCGAGGCCGGGCGCGGCCTCGCGGGCGGCCGGGCGCGGCCTCGCGGGCGGCGCGCCTCAGCGGTAGGCGTAGATCCACTCCGCGGCGGCCGTCCTGCCCCCACGCGCGACCACCGTGACGCGAAAACGGTAGGCGCCGGGCGGGTACGGAGCGACCCACGAGAAGATCAGGATGGGCTGAGCCGGCGACAGCGTCACCCGGGTGATGCGCGCGTCCTGCCGGCGCCCGTTGATGGCGAGCCTGCAGCGCGACGGCGCCACCGGGCGCGCATCGGCAGGTAGGCCACGATGACGTCCGCGCCGGTCCATGGGCCCGTGGCATACGGTGGCGGCGCCACGCTGACGATGCGCAGGCCGGAGCGTCCCTCCGACATCGACGTCGTGGCCGCCGGGAATGGCGTCCGTCGCGTGCCGGCAGGCGACGCCTGCTCCTTGACAGCCGCGCGGTCGGCCCCCGACGCACAGCCGGCCGCACCGGCCGCACCAGCCGCCAGGATGCAGACCGCGGTCAGGGCGGCGGTCAGGGCAGCGATCGGGGCGTGTGGGCGGCGCGTCATCACGGCATCGCGCTCCTGCGCACTCGTCGGGCCGGCCGCGCTACGGCGCCGTGAGCAGCGGGGCGCCGTCGCCGCCGTAGCCGGTGAGCCTGTAGCCCTCGCCGCCCGGCAGACGCACGTAGTGGTAGTCGCCGGGGCCCGCGCCCGGCTGCATGGGACCGCCGGTATAGGGGTTGACCGGCCACGGGTCGACGTACCTGCCGAGACGCGCCGGCGTCACCACGGCCTCCGGCGGATACGCGCCGCGGGCGTTATCCGCGCGCCACGTCTCGATGCCCGTCTGGATGGTGCGTACGCCGCTGCGCACCTGCGCCGCGCGGTCGATGCCGGGCAGCGCCTTCTCGACGGCGGAGAAGATGCTGCCGAGGATCAGGAGCGGCATCACGAAGACGGCGAGCAACGACGCCACGCTGATGGCCAGGATGACGAAGAACGCGACCGCCCAGCCGGGGAACGGCCGGCGCTGAGGCGACACCGGCGGCGGCGCCTGCCCGGGCAGCACCGACGGCGGGTGCGACGCCGGATGCTGCGGCGGGTGCGGCGGCGGCGGAGGCGGCGCGACCGCCTGCGGCGCCCCGCAGGCCGCGCAGAAGCGGCCCTCCCCGGTCAGCGGCTGTCCACACGATGGACAGTAAGGCATGAGGCCTCCGTCGCCTCGTTCATGACACCCGTCGCGGCGATTGTCCCCCAGCCGGCGGATGCCGGCAAGGGCAGGAGCGTCGCGACGGACAGGCCGGTGACCAGCCTGCCGAGAAACTCTTACCCTCTCCCTGAGGCTTAGGGCCTATCCCAATAGGTCTGCACGCACGGATGCGCCCGT
>JBAXRL010000290.1:0-4462 GCA_037131205.1 Actinomycetes bacterium
CATCCAGCTCCGCCGCCGCCCCGCTCAGCGCGGAGCGGCCCGTGTGCGCCGGTCTCACCGTCGACGACGCCCCGTTCCTCTTCGTCAATGCGGCTCGCCCCGTGGTGCTGCAGCGCTTCGCCCTGGCGCACGCCTTCGCCCACCTGGTCCTCGGCCACGGTGACGTCGTCGACGCGCGCATCGCGTGGAGCCGCAACAACCCGCGTGAAGCCGCCGCCAACGACTTCGCGGAAGAGCTCCTGGCGCCGGTGCGCGCCGTGCATCGCTGGTACGAACGGCGCGGTGAGCCACGGCCCGAGGTCGAGACCATGCTCGAGCTGGGCAACGCCTTCGGTATCAGCGCCTGGGCGGCGCTCTATCGGTCGCGCGCCGCGGGGCGCCTGCACGCCAAGCACTTCGCGCTGCTGAATCAGAGGCTGCGCCGCGCGGAGTGGGAGCTGCTGCCTCAGCAGGCGTTTCTCGGCGGCCTTCGCGACACGCTCACGTACCTCACGCCCGGCGAGTGTCTGCCGTCGGGCTCATACGGCCGGCCGGCGGTGCTGCGCGTGCCGGCCCCCATGCGCGCCTGGGCGCTCAGCGCCGTGCGCGGCGGCCACCTGAGCCTCGAGCACGCCGCCGCGTGCCTGCAGCTCGAGGCGCGAGAGCTGGCTGCGCAGCTCGCGCGCCTCGGCCTGGAGTAGGCGGGCGGGCCGGCGGGCCGCGCCCCCGCCCGCCTCAGCAGCTGAGGATCCAGCCGACGAGGAAGAGGACGAAGAACACGAGGACCACGACGGCCACGGCCGTCGTGAAACAGGACCAGCACCCGCTCGACGGCGAGTCGACGAGGCGCACGTTGACGGTGACGGGCTCCGCCGGAGCCTCGCCGAGGCGATGCCCGCAGGCGGCGCAGAAGGCGGCGCCGGCGGGACACTGATTGCCACACGCTTCGCAGCTGGCCACATCCGTCCCCTTCCCCAAGCCACGTACCGGTCTTTCAGCTTAGACCCTCGAGGGGACGGATGAACGCGCGGCCCGCTTCACTTGCCGAAGTACTTCTCGTAAAGCCGGTCGTAGGTACCGTCCTGCTTGATGCCCGCCAGCGCCTCGTTGATCTTGGCGACAAGCTCGGCATTCCCCTTCTTGACGGCGATGCCGTACTCGTCCCCCTCGGTGAGCACCTTGGCGATGCGGGTCTTGCCTGTCTCCTTTGCGGTGTACTCCGCGAAGGGGGTGTCGACGATCACCGCATCGAGCGCGCCGGCGACGAGGGCGTCGAACATCGGCTGCTTGACGTCGAACGGCAGGATCAGCTTGATCCCCGCGATGCCCTCGGCCTTCTGCTGGTTGACCGAATCCTTGAGGACGCCGACCGTCTTGCCCTCCAGGTCGGACTCACCGGCGATCGTTGAGTCGATCGGCACGAGGAGCGCCTGGCCGGAGGAGAAGTACGGGTCCGAGAAGTCGACCTCCGTGCGCCGTTCGGGCGTGATGGTGATCGCCGACATGGCGATGTCGCATTCCCCGTCATCGAGACGGGTGAACAGCTCGGGGAACAGCTTGATGGTCACCTCGAGCTCCCGGCCGAGCCGATCCGCGATCTCCGCGGCGAGGTCGGCGGAGAAGCCGGTGGGGCTGCCATCGACGATCTCCAGGAAGGCCATGTTCTCGTTGCCTATCATGCGCAGCTTCGCGTCGCCGCCGGTGGTCTGCTGCTTGCCACAGCCCGCCAGAGCCGCCAGAGCGGTCAGCATGAGCAGGATGAGGATGGTCGTGCTCACTCTCTTCATCATGGTCCCCTTTGTGACTGAGCCTGGCCGCTCCCGAAGGGAGGTCGTGCCGGCGCCGGCTCTGCCGGCACAGCATCCTTGTCGGCACGAGGACTGCGCAACTGAAGCGGTCGCCGCGCGCCGTGGCGGCCGCGCGGGCGGCGCGCGGGCGTCTCACCCGCCCAGGCGCCGCCGCAGACTACAGGTCCGCCGGTCGCCTGCCGATAACAACGGGGACAGCGCGACACGGGCACGGCCTCTCCAGGGTCGCCCGAGCGGCGCTCGCCATGAGGCGCAGGATCAATCTGGGAGGGCATGCGATGACATCCGAACGGCAGCCACGGGAACGGCGCGCGCGCACGTGCGACCGAGTCGCTGCTCGGCCCCAGCCGGGCCGGCAAGCGCTCGTCATGCTCGCCACGACGCTGGCGGCGACGTTGACCCTGCTCCTGCTCCTGGTCCTGTTCGCGGCCGGCCCCGCGGCCGCCGCGCCGGCGGGCACGAGCGCGCAGACGGCGGCCGGAGGGCGTTCCGAGCCGGCCGCCACGAGCAGGAACGTGGTCATCTTCGACCGCAGGAAGTACTTCGAGGTGCACCTCAACGTCGCCGGCGTCACCGCCTATGACCTCGGCTATCAGTACGGCGAAGCGGTGATGAAGGCGATGCCTGACTTCGAGTTTTGGGCATGGACCTACCTGACCGCCGCCGGCATGTTTCTCATCGAGTACGACACCTGTCTGGCGCGGGCCAACGTGCTCAGGGCGAACCTTCCCGTGAACATACAGCAGAACATCAGGGGCATGGCCGCGGCGATCAAGAAGGAGGGCCTCGGCCTGATCAACGAGAACGATTGCTTCGTGATGACCCTTTTCCCGGACGTCGCCCGGGGCACACAGTGCTCGGCGCTCGGCGCCTGGGGCACGCGCACGCCGGACGGCGAGCCGGTGGTCGGTCGCATCCTCGACTGGACGACCTCGATCCTGCCGCGCCTCAACGCGGTCACGGTGTTCCACAACGGGGATCAGTCGTTCTGCTCCATCGGCTTCCTCGGCGGATGGATGATCATCAGCGGGTTCAACAAGGCCGGCGTCTTCGGCGCGATCCTCGACGCGCCCACCGGCCAGCCCTATCCCCGCGACCTCACCGACCGCTACTCCTACCCCGTCGACCTGCGCATCGCCCTGGAGTCGGCGACCGACATCAAGGGCGCGGCCACCTATCTGCAGGCGCCGAACAAGTACTGCTTCTCTCACTCGATCCTGTTCGGCGACAAGCAGAGCGTGGCGATCCTCGAGAACGACCTCACCGGCACCGGCCTCTACGCGCGCCAGCTTCGCACAGACGTCACGCCGCTCGCCAAGGACATCACGTGGGGCTTCAAAGACGCCGTGTGCGCCGTCAACTCGTTCGTCGCCAAAGGCAACGAGACCGGATCGTTCAAAGACAAGTGGAACACGGACCGCTGGAACGCGTACAGGGCCATCGTGGGATCCAACGGCACGCAGATCTCCTGGGATACGCTCAAGATGATGCTGGGGAACGGCGGGCCCAAAGAGAAGACCATGCCGTACAACTTCCAGTCAGTGCAGATGATGGTCTACAAGCCGACAACGGGGGCGCTCGAGGTGGCCTTCTGCGGCCGCGGCGGGGACCTGCCTGACAGGCCCGATTGGCAGCCGGTCAAGGTCGACTTCAGCGACAAGGTGTTCGACAGTGAGTGAACGCGCAGCAGGCATCCCCATGGCTGGGAGACCGGCGACAGCCGCGTCGACCTCGCCGGCATGGTGCTGATCAACTACGACCGCTGACGCACGAGCGGCGTTCGCCACTCAGCGCGAGAAGGAAGGAGACTGCGATGTCGGCCGAACAGGCCCACGCGGTCATCGAGAAGATGAAGACCGACGCGGCCTTCCGCGCCAAGGTGATGGCGGTGGAGGGCGTGTCGGCGCGCATGGAGATCATGCGCGCCGAGGGCTTCGCCTGCAGCGCTGTGGAGATCAGCCGGGTGTCGGGGGCGCTCACCGATAGCGAGCTGGCCGGGGTCACGGGCGGCGGCATCATGGGGGGATACATGGGGATGAACCCGGAGGCCGCACTGTTCTGTTGACCCATGAAGGCACGCGCAGACGGACGCCCATGTCTCTGATCTCTGGCCAAGGGGGAACCATGGTGCCACGCACACGCCACGCTCTCGCGATCTTCGTCGCGGCGCTTCTGCTCTGCCTCGCCGCGCTCGTGGGCGGCGCCAGCTTCGCGAGCGCCGCGACGCCGAAGCCCACGCTCAGCGCGAGCCTGCAGGTCGAGCTGCAGGCGACCCTCGACGCGCAGATGGCCAAGTACAAGATCCCCGGCGCAATCGTCGGCATGTGGTTCCCGACTGTGGGCGACTGGGTGGTGGGCTCCGGCGTCGGCGACAAGAGCACCGGCGCCGCCCCGCGGATCGCGGACCACGTGCGCATCGGCAGCATCACCAAGAGCTTCACCGCCACCGTGGTCCTGCAGCTCGTCGACGAGAAGAAGCTCGCGCTCACCGACAAGCTCAGCAAGTACGAGCCCTGGGTACCGGGCGCCAAGGGCATCACCATCAGGCAACTTCTCAACATGACCTCCGGGCTCTACAACTTCACCGACGTGCCGGAGTTCTGGGAGGAGTTTCTCGCGGATCCCACGGCCATCTGGACGCCGCGGCAGCTGGTCGACCTGGCCATCGCCAACCC
>JBAXRL010000291.1:0-4437 GCA_037131205.1 Actinomycetes bacterium
GGGGCGGGCGCCGCAGGCCCGCGCTTCCCGCCGTCCGGCGCCGGCGCTAGACTCGCAGCATGACGCGCGCGCCACGAAACCAGGCGGACGAGCTGCAGACGATCCCCGGCGTCGGGCCGTCCATAGCCGCCGACCTGCGCCTGCTCGGCATCGAGAAGGTCGCCGACCTCCGCGGCCGCGACCCCGGGCAGCTCTACGTCGAGCTGGAGGAGCGCGCCGGCCACCACGTCGACCGCTGCGTGCTCTACGTCTTCCGCGGCTCCGTCTACTTCGCCGAGCAGACGCGGCCCGAGGCCGAGCTCACCAGGTGGTGGAGCTGGAAGGACGGGGGCCTCGCCGAGAGGCGCGGGCTGCTCCTTGGTCGGGAGCGCCTGCGGCAGCCCGTGCGCACGCCGGGCGCCGGATCTCCACCCGATCGGGCGGGCTGACCACCCTATCGTCGCGGCGCGCGCGGCAGCAGGTAGAGGGAGCATTTGCCGATCGGGTTCGCGAGAATGAGATAGCCGGTCGGCTCCGCTCCGCGGGGAAGCGCGGGGTACAGCACGCTCATCTGGCTGTCTCCAGGCAGTGGGTCCATGCACGACGGCTTGCCGTGGGCGTCTGTGTAGGGCAAATCGTCGACCAGCTTGCACGCCCTGGCGAAATACGCGCCGTGCTTCTTGTACTCGATGGAGACCCTCGGCGGCTTCGTGCCGAAATGGCTCCCCATGAGCACCAGCGACGAACCCTGCGTCCGGTCGCCGGTCACGGAGAACAGGACGGGCGGGACCACCGCGCAGGCGGCCACGTCGACCAGATCCAGCTTGGCGCCGTCGGCCTTCGTGGCATCGACGACCAGCGCCTGGAGGCCGACGGCGGCCATCGGTTCTTCTTCCAGGAGGACCCCCAGGCCGTTGACCGGATCCCGGTAGTCGGCGGGATCGTAGATCTTCGGCTGCGCCTGCCACTCCGCCGCGACGGTCTCCGCCGGGAATCCCCCGACCACGTTCATGGCGTACGGTCCGCCGACCATCGACCCAGTGACTTTCGGCGCCTTCGTGAAGGCCGGGATCTCAAGGTAGGCGGCGGGGACCTGGGCGACGGATCCCTGGGTCAGGTCGATGTCGGGCGCCCTGAAGACGGCGGTCAGCGTGACGTCGCCCCCGATCAGCGCGATGGTGCTCACGCTTGCGGCGCCGGCGAGCTGCGCGTGCGCCGCGGGGTCGGCGGTCCATTTGACGAAGCTGAAGGTCGCCGAGGGCATGGCCATGATCGCCAGACCGGCGCCGACGTTCACCGCGACGCGGTCGCCGGGGTCCGCGAGACCTCCCGACCGCGGAAACACCGCGAAGGCGACCGACGCCGTCTCGGGCGGACTGGCCGAGAACACGGCGCTCAGCGTGGCGTCGCCCGAGAGCGTGACCGTGGTCCGCGGAGACTGCCTGCCGCCGAAGCCGAACGCGACGTTCTGTTCGGGGTCGGCGGTCCACTCCGTGAAGTGGTAGCCGGCGGCGGCGGCGGCGCCGATGCCCGCCGCCAGGCCCTGGTCCACACGGGTGGACCCTGTGGGGGAGACGCTCCCCCATCCCGCCGGCGAGGCGACCGTGGTCAGGGACACCGCATCCGCGCCTGGGTCCGTGCCGTAGACGACGAGCCCCCACTTCGTGAACGTACCGCCGCCCCTGGCGCCCAGATCCCTGACGGTGAGCGTCCAGTCGCCGGCCGACATCTCGCCGAGGTGCCGCTCGGAGCCGAAGCGCCAGTCGGCGTAGCTGGACTTCGTGCCCGAGGTGTCGTGCTTCCCGGCGAGCACGCTCGACGTGCCGGACGGCGCCGTGAGGACGACGCTGAGGTCGCCCCAATCGTGATGGTCGGCGGTGAAATACACTTCGACGCTCTCGATGAGGATGCTTTCGGGGAGCGTGATGGTGCTCGCCACTCCCCGGCTGCCGCGTGGGATCGCCTGTCGTGGCGAAGCGATCCCCCGCGCGCTCACCTCGGCGGTGAGGTTGGTCCATGCGCCGGCTGCGGCGACCGCCGCGGCGACATCGACTCTGCCGAACCCGTACTTGTGGTTGACGTGGTAGCCTGCGGCGTTCGTCGTCCAGTCGCCGTCGCTCGGATCGTTCTTCACCGCCGTGGTCATGAGGATCTTCTTTACGTCGCGCCAGCCGAGGTCCGGGTTCGCCTGCAGCA
The DNA here is from genome assembly GCA_037131205.1 of Actinomycetes bacterium. GTDB lineage: Bacteria > Actinomycetota > Thermoleophilia > UBA2241 > UBA2241 > CAIXSE01. The sequence continues at coordinate 2,176 of JBAXRL010000291.1, forward strand.
TCAGCGCGCAGGCCCCGGAGACGGTGGGGCAGGCGGAGGAGGTGCCGCCGAAGCCGTTGGTGAAGTCGAGGTCGGCGAAATCGCCCTGCTCCCACCCCGTCTTGTTCGCGCCCAGCGGGCCGCTGCGGTCGACCGTGGTGATCCCCGTGTCGGCGCCGCCGCTCGACGGCGCGTTGACGCACAGGTTCGCCCCTCTCTCGGAGTAGTCCGACTGCTTGCCGGCGCTGTCGGACGCCGCCACGGCGATGGTGTAGCGCCAGTTGGCATAGCCGTCGTAGTTGGAGTCGTCACCGGCCATGAGGCCGTTGCCGGCCGCCCAGGTGTAGATGGCGCCCTTGCCGCCGCGGCCATGAGTGATGCCATACGTCATGGCCTCCCTGGTGGGCTCCTTCGGCCCTTCGAGCCGCTTGCCGTCGTCCTTGGGCCCCCAGCTGTTGTTGTAGACGCTGATCCGCTCGCAGTTGCGCACCTCGGCTTCGGCCTCGTCGGCGTCGGTCGCTCCGGCGCCGTGGATGCGGTGGCCCGAGAGACCCGCCTCCGGGGCGACGCCCCTGACGCCTACGTCGTTGAAGCCGCGGGCGGCCGCGACGCCGCCGCACTCGGTGCCGTGGTCGCCGGCCGTCGGGTCCGCCTGCTTCCTGATGAAATCCCAGCTCAGGCCGGCGACGACGTTCGCCGCAAGATCCTTGTGCGCGATCTCGAGGCCGTCGTCGACGATGCAGATGACCTGCTCCGGGCTTCCCTTGCAGGCGGCCCATACGGACTCCACGTTGATGTCGTTGCCAGCCACCGTCCCCGCGACCTCCCCGGTGTTGTCAAGGTGCCACTGGTATGGATAGAGGGGATCATCCTGCCGGCGCTCCGACCTCTGCCGCAGCCAGTTCGGCACGCAGAAGACGACCTCGTCCGCGGCGGCGGCCGCGGCGGCGGCGGCCAGGCTTTGCGACGGGCTCGACGCCTTGAGGAGGAACGTGTTGGCGAGCGCCAGCGGGCGCACGAGCGTGAGGCCGTGGGCGTCGACCCATGCGGCCGCCTGCTTCCCGGTGGCAGGGAGCTTGAACTTGACCATGACCTCGCCGGTAGGAAAGAGGAAGGGCGCGTCGGGACCGTTCCCGGCGCGGAACACGGGGGCCAGCGACGGGTCCGTGAGATCGACTCCCGCGGCGTTCCGCCCCACGGCGACGATCACGAAGCGCTCGTCGCCGGCGACGGCCCTGCCGGCGATCCCCTTGCGACCCGCCATCCGGGATGGCGCCGCGCCGTCCGCGCCGCGGAGCACCGCCACCTCGCCGGCCGACAGCGCGCACCGCTGATCGCGCTCGGCGGCGGCGACGACCGCCTGATCGAGCTTGCCCCACGGCCGCGCGCCGGAGGCGCCCGCCGTCAAGGAACACAGGGCGAAGACGATCCCCAGGGCGGCGACCCATACGATGCTCCGACGTCTCATGCTCCGCTCCTCACCGGGATCCTGCGGTTCGGGTGCCATGATACTCATTGTCGAGACGCCGAGGCGGCCGCGTCGCGGCCCTCAGCCGCGGCTGCCCGCGGCCCGCGCGGGCGCCAGGCGCCGGATCTCCAGCCCATCGAGCACGCTGACCACCCTCTCGACGCGCCCGCCCGGGACGTGCCAGATGTGGGTGAAGGGCAGCGCCAGCACCTCCCAGCTTCCGCGCACACGCACGCGGTAGCGGCCGATCGCGGTCAGCTTTGTGCGGCGACGGCTCATGCTCCAGGACCGGATCTCGACGCCGCTCACCTCGAAGTGGGAGGGCAGGCCGGCGAACAGCTCCATGGCCACGACGTCGCCGGCCGGGCGGCGGCCACCGAGAGCGCCGAGCTCGTACACCACCCAGCCGGCGGGCTCGCCACCCAGCTGGTCGAACATGGCGAGCACGTCGTCGTCGGCGCCCAGACCGAGGGCGCGATACCCTCGTTTGATCAGTTCCTCCGCGTCCATGGCATTGTTTTCCCCCGCACGACCGCTGTGGTATCCTCTGCCTCCCGCGGGGGCGTGCCCACGAGCCAGGGAACCGGCTCGAACGTCGAAGACCAGGCACTCGGGCCCCGCGTCCGTGGGCGATTAGCTCAGCGGGAGAGCGCCCGCCTCACACGCGGGAGGTCGTTGGTTCAAACCCAACATCGCCCACCACGCCACATCTGCCACCCATCAGCGACCCGTTCATCCATCCTGATGAACCTCGCGCCGACGGCTTGCTTTCCCGTCCCTTTCTCTCTAGTGTCAGCGATTGGCCTAGCCCAAGG
>JBAXRL010000292.1:0-4430 GCA_037131205.1 Actinomycetes bacterium
GTGCCATCGCACGGCAGAGCGCGATTGCGGTCGCAGCGGAACGAATGTGACGCGAGCTGCCATGACCGTCGACGAGCTCAGTCGAAGCGCTGCAGCTGGGTCCTTCGGCGCGGGCGAGTCTCGCCCGGGAGCTCCTCGCAAGCCTTGACGACCTCTCCGCGGTGGAGGTCGAGCAGCTCTGGCTCAAGGAGGCAGTCCGCCGCACTGAGGAGATGGCATCCGGCAAGGTGCGGCCGATCCCCATGCTCGATTCCCCACCTTCACCTACTATGGGCCGGGTCAAGATGAGGACGAGCACCTCACCAGGTCCACTTCCCTCCATGACCGCGCCGCGTGAACGTCATCCTCGGGTCGCCAAGGCGGCGCCCACCATTGTCACTCTCGCCCGCGTCCGGGCGTAGGCCTATCATCATGGGGTACGGCTGACGATCGGTCTCGCGTCCGAGGGGCACACCATCGACTTCAACATCTACTGCGACGAAAGCTGCCACATCGAGCACGATCGCCAGAAGGTGATGGTGCTTGGCGCGCTCACGTGCCCGCACGCAGGCAGACGCGCGTCGCGTCGCTAACGACCTTCGGCGTCTCAAAGCGTCCCATGGTCGCCCACCGTCATTCGAGGCGAAGTGGAAGGTGTCGCCCGCCGGCGTCGGCCTCTACGCCGACTTGCTCGCCTACTACGTGCGCGAGCCGGTTCTTTGTTTCCGCGCCGTACTGATCCCCGACAAGAGCCTGCTCAGGCACGACGCCTTCGGCCAGGATCACGACACGTGGTACTACAAGATGTACTTCACCCTGCTCGACAAGCTGGTCAACACCGGTGACCGCTACAGCGTCTACCTCGACATCAAGGACTCGCGGTCCGGCGCTCGGGCGGCCAAGCTTCATGAGATCCTCTGCAACAGCCAACGCGATCCTGACTGCAGCATGATCCGGCGCGTGCAAGCGGTGCGTTCGCACGAGGTGGAGCAGGTCCAGCTCGCCGATCTGCTTGCGGGCGCGGTGGCGTACGCGGCCCGCGAGCTGAACGGCAGTAGGGCCAAGACCTCCCTCGTCATGCAGCTCCGGGCGGGCTGCGGGTGCTCAATCACCGAGACGACGCCACTGACGATGCGCAAGTTCAACGTGCTGCGGTGGACAGCGTCGCCACCGTGAGCGCCGGGCCAGAGGCATGGCTGCCTTCGCTGCTGCGCCTCGAGGACTACGGTGGCGATTGGGAGGCCTACATCGAGGCCGCCCACCTGGGCTTTCGCGCGGACTTCATCGCCACGCGTCCTTCGATCCCGGGGCGCCGGTGGGCGGTCAAGCGCCATCCGCTCGTCAACGGGCGGGAGGCGACCTTTCAGCATCTCGTCTCTGAGGGCGTCGACGAGGGCGAGCGCTTGCCCGACCTGCGCCGCTGTGAACGCATTCGGTGGCCGCGGGCGATCATCGACGCGCTGGGCACGCACCGCGTGGTGGCTTGGCCCAACGAGCGCCGGGGCGATCGGCGCATCGTCGTCGCGCTGCCGGACTTCACGCATGCGGTCATCCTCGCTGACCGCGGCGACCACATCATGCTCTGGACGGCCTACGTGGTCGACGAAGCATATCGGCGCAAGCAGATGCGGGCGGAGTGGGAGAGAAGTGGCGGGGAAGACCCCCTTAAGGGCTGACGTCGCCCGCAAGCGGACGACGTCGTTGCTCTTTCTACGCGTGGTAGATGAGCCGTCAAGAGTATCGACCACGGACGCTGGGAGGTCAAGCGATTGCCAGAAGCGTCAACGCGTCGAGGGAGCCGGGCTGGTCATTCTGCCCAAAGAAGGAGGCTCTGACACTCCCGAGTCGACGTTATGACCGAGTCTCACGGCCTGGGCATAACCAGTGACTGTCGAACGTCAAGTAGTTCCCCACCCCGAGCGTCAAACAATTCCCCAACCGGTCTCGTGAGCTTCTTCTGCTCTGCCGGGCCTCCATTGGCGCGTTCCTCGCCCTGTCCCGGCCGCCGCCTCCGCCGGTAGCTCTTGCCCTCCACGTGAAGGTGCAGGGAAGAGCTCACGAGCCGGTGGAGCACCCCTTCGGCGACCACCGCGCTGGGAGACAACACATGCCAGTCCTTCGGTGAGCGGTTTGCGCATTCCGCCGCAAGCCGAACAGCGCCGCTCAGCTCCGTCAGGCCGGCGATGAGCCCAAAGGCATCAACGACAAGCTCGTTGCCGCCGCATAGGGAATGCGCTCGCCCATGGACGTCGTCGTCCAGGCTGCTTCGCTGTGCGACATCTCGCTGAGGCGCCTGGAGGTCTTCGCCCCCAGCGGCTTCTCCACTGCTCGGAGAACGGTCAGCTCTGTTTCCGAGAACACGCAGAGGTTCGCGGGTCGCCGTGCGACCAGCACCTCACTCGACCAGTCGTCTCCGCACCTCTCCTCGACCTCGACGACGGCGCTTTCGATGGCGTCGTCCCTGAGGCGCTCGTAACGCTCGGGGATCGGCCCCTGCGGCGCGTGCGCGTAGGCGAGCCCCGTGATCGACGTCGCGTGCTCGCGGTAGTGCAGGAAGTCGGCGTAGAACATCAGCTTCGCGAGCTTCGTCACGAACATGTCGGGCCGCGCGGCGAAGTAGGCGATCGTCTCGCGGACCTTGGCCAGCGAGAGCGGGGCATGGCCTCCGAAGCCGCCCTCGGCCCTGCGCGCGAGGAGGCGCTCGAAGTCCTCGTCGCCACCTTCGCACTTCGCCGCGAGGGCCGCTGCCTCCCCCAGCCGCCGCTCGACCGCTGCGCGCTGCCGCGGCGTGAGCCGCTCGCCGTGCGCCTCAAGCAGCGTGCGGATGTTCTCGGGGCGCTCGGCCATGCGCAGCTGCGCGTCGTGCGCTGCGTCCTGCAGCGAGCCGCTTTCGTAGCGGTGCAGCGTGACCTCGCCCCAGCCGAGAAGCAGCGCGAACGCTCGCTGACCGAGCCCCCACCGGCGACGGATTCGCGCCATCTCGTCGGGCTGGAGCAAGCGGCGCCTGCGGCGGTACTCGGCGAACGCGCGGGCGAGCGTCTCGCCCTCGAGCTCGTCCAGCCAGACGTCCTCACCGCAGGTCGAGCACACAGCGACTCGGGCCTCGACCTCGATGTCTTCGCCACGTACCGGCAGAGTCTCGCGGCGGCCCTCGATGTGCACGTCGGCGTCCTTCATGCACGCAGGGCAGAAGGTCGTGCTCATCGCGGCTCCTCCTTGCTGGCGGGTGGTTCGGTCTCCCGGAAGGGGTAGGGCATCGGTCGCTCGTAGGCCAACCACCCAAACGTCGCGCTGCGGATAGTTGCGGTCTTGGTCGGAACCTCGGACGTAGTCCCGGGGCGTAAGGGCCATGACCCGATCCTTGGCGTCTCCCGGCATCATGCCGAGCCGAGCGAGCATGTCGAGGTTGACCTTGCGGCGGACGAAGTGAAACCGCTGCTTCGCGGTCGCCTTCATGAGATGCAGGAACAGAACCACCTGGCGCCGAGCGGTCACCCCACCTCGATTTGTCATCACACGATAACGCAAGACGATGCCTGCGACACGCCCAAGGCGCGGGGCCTGGCAGCCTCAAGCCGGACGGCGGCTCCGGCTGCGACGCGCCATCAAGACCTGCGTCAAGCTGTCACTCAGCCTTTCTCGGGGTGGGTCTTCACCCAGTAGAACTTGTTGATCACCTCCGGGGCAGTGCAACCCGTCTGCCCGATCTCCCGCGGCAGCTCGTCGAGGTCGTACTCCCGTGTCTTGTACGTATCGCGGATCGCCAACAGCGTGCCGCGAACGCCCTCCAGGAACTTGCGGTAGGTAGCACCCGACCTGTCGCGATGCCGAAGAGCCGCCCTGATGCCCTTGTCCCAGGCGACGAACACGTGCGCACGGGCGAAGTACAGGGTCTTCGAGGCAGCCACATGGCTGAACGTCTGCCGGTCATTCACTTGAATCGCCCTGAGTGAATCGAACACGTCTTCGTACTGGGCGAGTGAGAGCTCAGGGTCCGTGAGTCGCGTCGCTGGGGTGGGGAGCGGGTTCTCGTCGAGGCGCCGCCACCATGTGCCAAGCCTCTCGACTGTGTTCCTGTAGTGCTCCCGATTCCTGGACGGGACATGGGTCAGCCAGCGGTTCGGCAGCAGGATAAGGTTGTCGCAGTGCTCGGGGTTCTCGAGGTCGAGTGAGAGCTGTGAGGCGTCGTGGTCCATGTCGATACCGACGTCGTCGCGGAACACCTTGAGCCACTTGTTGAAGTCCACATCCTTCTCGCAGCGCCTGTCGTACTCGGCGCAAGCATCCCTGAGCTCGTCCAGCGGGATGGCCTTGCCCGCTCTCAAGTCGGGCTGGTTCGCTGGGGAGGGTGACACTGGCCTCCTCGTTGGATCGTCACGTGGGCGCATCTTCAGCTCGCCGCCCTTGGCCACCCGCTGGCGGATCAGCTCTGCCAGTGAGTGAAGGTGCTC
>JBAXRL010000293.1:0-4419 GCA_037131205.1 Actinomycetes bacterium
TCATCGACTGGGAGTACGGCGGCATGACCGACCCGTACTTCGACCTCGGCGACTTCTGCGTGGAGACGCCGCTCACCCAGGCCGAAGAGAAGGCCATCCTCGAGCAGTACTGCGGCGGCTGGGACGAGCACCGCTACGCGCGCATGATGCTCCACAAGCTGGTCGCCGACCTGTGGTGGAGCATCTGGGCGATGATCCAGGCGACCGTGTCCAAGCTCGATTTCGACTTCTACGAGTACGGGATGAACCGTATGCTGCGCTTCCAGAGCAACGCCGCCAACGCCGACTACGAGGCGTGGCTCGCGGCGGTGTGAGCACGGCTCGCGCCTGAGGCGGCCCATCGCCGCCGACGACGCTTCGCCACCCCTCACGCAGAACGGACAGCGGGCGCCAGAGGCGCCCGCTGTCCGTTCTTGTCCGCGCGGCCCTGACGCGCTGCAGGGCGCCAGGGCCGCCCGCGCGGGCTCAGTAGTGCAGCCCGGTCTTCTTCTTGAACTGCTCGACGCAGTTGATCTCGATGTCGAGCAGCTCGGCGATGCGCGCCTTGGCCGCGAGGCCCTTGGCGATGCCCGGCACGCCGGTGATCACGCCGATGTCCAGATCCTCCCGGAGCTGGCGCATCATCGTCGGGTCGGACAGGTCGAGCGGCGTCACGTGGAGCTTGTCGGCCACATACTGCTTGGCTTCCGTGATCCTCATCTTCCTGCTGAGCTGCATCCTTGCCACCAGATCTCCGGCGGCCCGGATCCCACCCATTGACGAGGCCAGCAGATGCGCGATGTGCATGCCGGCGGGGTCACCAGTGCCCACCTACAACCCGTCCGCGTGGCCGATCTCGATCATCGCGGCGCTGCAGCGCGTCACCACGTCGACAGCCGGGGTCTCGAACATCGGCACCCCGCCGACGCCCATGCCCACGTTGGGGTGCACGGGGATCCTGGCGATCTCGGTGCAGGCCTTGACAAAGGTCAGCGCCTTGCCGAGGTTCCACGGCACGGTCTTCCTGGTGTTCGTGTTGGAGACCGGGCCAAAGATGGCGCAGCCTGCCTCCTCGCAGATCTGCAGCTGCTCGTGCGGCCACATGCCGGCGAGGCGCTTGCCGTTGTACTCGAGCTGACCGTGGAAGCCGAGCACCATCTCGGCCGACATGCCGATCTCGACCGGCAGGCCGGTCTCGTTGGCCACGTGATCGCAGGCCTGGAGGACGGCGTGGAACTCGGCGTCGCCGGTGGACGCGACGGTGTCGAAGTCTATGCCGTCGGCGCCCATCTCGAGCATGCAGTCGCTCATCTCGATGCAGTCCGCAAGACACGCCTTGCCCGCTTCCACCTGCGTCGCGCGGGCCTCGTCGATCTTGCCGTACGGCATAAGGTCGCTGGGGTTCTCGTACGATCCGTCCGGGCGGTAGTAGAGCCCCAGGTTCGGCATGAAGCCGTAAAGGAGCGGGAAGATCGTCGTCTCCATGAGCAGCTCGACGTGGAGCATCTCGAGCGCCTTCAGGAAGCGCTGGGGCTTCACCGAGTAGTCGTTGTGCGAAATCTCCATCGAGTCGAAGCCGAGCATCGACTCGAAGAGGCGCACGCCCACCTCGCGGTTGACCGGCGCGACCACGCCGCTCGACATCCGCGAGGAGTTCAGCGCGTTGACGCAGCCGTCCTTGGTCATCACGACTTCGTTGCCTCGTTGGCAACCCCAGATGCGCGTGGGGGCGGCGAACATGTCGACGAGGTAGTCGACCTCGTTCTCCGTGAGGACGGGGACCTTGGCCTTCTTGGCGGCGACCTCTGAACCCTCCTCAAACTCTCTGCGCAGTTCGTCCAGCGTGAGCTCCACGTTGGAGCTGTCGCCCATTCTCGTCAGGATCTTCATGAACGCGCGGCCTCCTTTGCTCGCGTCGTTGGCCGGGCGGGGCGGCGGTCAGGCGTTGACCGTGGTCCTGCCGGACATTGGTCTGTCTGTGTCACGCTCTACCCGGCTGCGGCTCGGGCAAGCCCGAGCCGCAGCCGCTGGAGCGTCGAAGCAGCCGGTCGGCCGGCGCCTCGGATCTGCCGTTACTCGACCGGGATCTCCTTGGCGACCGCCTCGAGGGCCATGCCCTGATGCTTGCGCACGAAGTACGAGATCACCCAGATGACAGCGGCTGTGCCGTACAGGGAGAGCATGAAGATGAAGGACGCCTTGTTCTTGTAGCCGACTGCGTAGGCTCCGAGCGGATCCCAGATGAACATGTAGATGTTCCAGCCCATGAAGACCGCATAGATCGCCGCCAGAATCGACATCCAGGGGATCCCCGCGATACCGGTCTTCGGCAGGGAGCTGCTCTCCCACACGCTGCGGGCGCGCCACTTCATGACCATGAAGGCGAGGCCGCAGAAGAAGAACATGATGACGATGCCCAAGGTGGCGTCGTAGCTGATCTCCTTGATCCAGGTCACGCCGGAGGTGGCGTTGGTCCAACTGATCGGCCAGCCCGCGTACAGCGACGCGATGATGATCGACGGGATCGTCATCAGGAGGATCAGCGCGTTATACGGCACGCCGCCAGAGCTGACCCTGGCCGCCCACTCCGGCAGGATGCGGTCGAACGCTGCAGCGAAGATCATACGGGTGGACGACAGGAACAAGGTGCCGAACCAGCCGAAGAGGATCAGGCTTGCCGCCCCAATGAGGACGATCTGGAGCGCGGAGTTGGGTAGCAGGAACGACACCATGGCCGTCGGCGAGATGGAGTCGCCGCCCAGGGGCGAGATGCCCCACCAGTAGGCCGCGTACGTGCCCAGCCACGATTGGTAGCCCACCTTCCAGTTCATCAGGAACAGGAAGATGAGGACGACGGCCGTCGGCAGGAAGAGGCCGCCCGCCATCTGGTAGATGTTCTTGCGGAAGTCCTTGGCGCCGCGGACCTCGCCGTAGAGAGTCGCGCCCCAGTTCGGCCAGGCCATCCAGAAGAGCATGAGCGGGATGAGCCACAAGGTGCCCTTGAGGGTGCCAGTGAACGCCGACGACGGCATGCCGGTGCCGGAGCCGATGGCCTGGATGGACTCCCACGCGGTGGCATGCGTGCCGTCCGCGACGTAATTGCCGTCGGCGTCGGTGGCGAAGAGGCCGTTCTCGTCGGTCTTGTACTTGGTCAGGTCGAGCTTGCTCTCCTTGAGGCTGCCGCCCTGCGCGGTGTCCCCGTAATACTTGACCGCCGCGCCGTTGAACTTCTCCTTGAAGTTCTGCGACGAGCTGATCACGAGCAGGATGCCGAGCACCACGATGGCCGCAAGGCCGATGTACATGAAGTACTTCTGCAGCTTCGCGTAGGTCTTCATGCCGATCGCGACGAGGACCGAGGCGATGGCGATGACGACCATGGAGGCGACGAAGATGCCGGCCGGCTTGCTCAGGAAGTCGGCCGCGCCGTTGAGGCCGAGAATGCGGAAGATGGGCTTGATCGTGGTCTGCACGCCCATGTCGGCGTAGATCGGCGTCCAGAGCCAGAGGATGAACCACCAGCCTACGGCCGCGACGATGAAGCCGATCGAGGAGTGGAAGATGCGCGTCAACCATACGTAGTCGCCGCCGGCGCGCGGCATCGCCGAGATGAGCCCGGCATACACAACGATCTCCACCACCATGAAGGCGGCGGTGATGACGATAGACCAGAAGAGGCTACCATCGGTGATGAAGCACGCGTACGCCATCGACCAGAAGGCGAGGAACAGGTTCACCGAGAAGAACGAGTAGCGGAAGCCGTCCCCGCTTGACCAGCCCTTGACGAGACCACTTGCTTTTCGCACGAAGAGCGTTTGCTCGGGCGCTTTCGTCGCCATAGACACTACCTCCTAACGCAAGACGGTTGTGGACGACAACAGGAGCGCCGTCCCCCCACTTACAGCAGGCTCGAAGTCACCCTCACCCCATCGTGAGCCTGTAGCGCTTCAGCTTCTTCTTGCCGTCGAGCTCGACGACGCAGCCGGACAGCGTGCCCTCGACGTACGAGCTCCCGGGGTTGATCGCGAGCGTGCGCCCGATGCGTACGGCGGCGCGGCTCTCGTGGATGTGCCCGTGCAGCGAGAGGATCGGCTGGACCTCTTCGATCACCTCCTTGACGGCGGTGGAACCCACATGTGCCTCGTCCTGGCCCTTCACCGTGAGCGTGTCCCAGTCGATCTTCGGCGCCACATCGAGCTGCGTGTCGTAAGGCGGGGCGTGCAGGCCGAAGACCAGACGGTCTGGACTCGCGGTGGCCTGTGCGACGATGCCCTCGATGCGCGCCTTGAGCAGCGGCTCGTCCTCCTCGCGCGCCGTGTCCCACGGGGTGAGGTTGGTCCAGCCGCTGGAAGCCAGCTGGTAGCCCTCGGGCAGGTCGATGACGTTGCCCTCGCCGAGCTCGAGCTGCGACGAGGTCGCGAGGATCTCGTCGATGTCGGC
>JBAXRL010000294.1:0-4419 GCA_037131205.1 Actinomycetes bacterium
GGCGGAGGCGCGGCGGAGGCGCGGCGGAGGCGCGGCGCCTTGCCCGCCGCTGCCGTCGTCTGCGAGACTGTGCCCATGAGCGGCTTCATCCCCACCCACGGCGGCGCCGACCCGCACACAGCGGCGCCCATCGTCGAGATCGTCTCGGCCGGCAACGAGGTGCTGATCGGCGACGTCCTCGACACCAACAGCAACTGGCTGTGCGTCAAGGTGACCGGCCTCGGCGGCCTCGTGCGGCGCACAGTCATGCTGCGCGACGACATCGTGGCGATCGCCGCCGAGATCCGCGGCGCCCTCGCGCGCCGCCCGGCGCTGGTGTTCACGGTCGGCGGCCTGGGCCCGACCAGCGACGACCGCACCCTCGAAGGCGTGGCGCTCGGCCTCGGGGTCGATCTGACGCTGCACCCCGAGGCCGAGCGCCTCGTCACCGAGAAGTACGCGGAGTTTTACGCCCGCGGCTTCGTGCCGTTCGCGGAGATGAACGAGAGCCGCCGCAAGATGGCGCGCCTGCCGGCCGGGGCGGCGCCGCTCGTGAACCCCATCGGCGGCGCCCCGGCCGTGCTCTGCGAGCGCGACGGCACGGCGCTCGTCTCGCTGCCCGGCGTGCCCGAGGAGCTCGAGGCGATCGTCGAGCAGTCGCTGGACGGGCTCTTCACGCGGATCTTCGGCGTCGCCCAGTACGAGGAGCGCTCGCTGGTCGTGGAGCTGCAGGACGAATCGGCGATCGCCGAGATCCTGCGGCGGGCGGAGGCCGACTTCCCGCGGATCTACGTGAAGTCGCGCGCCAAGGTGCTGGGCAGCACGCGCGTGATCCGCGTCACCCTGTCGGCGCGCGGCGCCGACGAGGCCGCCGTCGAGGCGCTGCTGGCGCCGGCGGCGGAGCGGCTGCTGGCGCAGATCGCCGCCGCCGGCTACGGCGTCTCCGCGGAGCCGGCAGCGGGCTGAGACGCGCCGCGCCGGCGGCCGGCGCACGCCGGCCGGGCGCCGCGCCCCGTCAGCCCAGATGGTCCTCGATGAAGTGCGTGTTCACGTCGCCGGCGATGAACAGCGGGTGCTCGAGGACGGTGCGGTGGAACGGGATCACCGTCTTCACCCCATCGACGAGAAACTGCTCCAGCGCCCAGCGCGAGCGCGCGAGGCACTCCTCGCGGTCGCGCCCCCAGACGATGAGCTTGCCCAGCAGGCTGTCGTAGAACGGCGGCACCATGTAGCCCTGGTACACGTGGCTGTCGAAGCGCACCCACGGGCCGCCGGGCGGCGCCCACTGGGTGACGATGCCCGGTGACGGCATGAAGTTCGCCTCCGGGTCCTCGGCGTTGATGCGAAACTCGATGGCGTGGCCTTGCACCCGCACCTCGTCCTGGGCGAGCGGCAGCCCTTCGCCGGCGGCGATACGGATGCCGGTCTTCACGATGTCGATGCCGGTGACCATCTCGGTGACGCAGTGCTCGACCTGCACGCGCGTGTTCATCTCCATGAAGTAGAAGCCGCCGTCGCTGTCGAGGAGGAACTCGACGGTGCCGGCGCCCTCGTAGTGAGCGGCCACGGCGGCGGCCACCGCGGCGGCGCCCATGCGCCGCCGCAGCTCCGCCGTGACGGCCGGCGAGGGCGCCTCCTCGATGAGCTTCTGATGGCGCCGCTGGATACTGCAGTCGCGCTCGCCGAGGTGAATGGCGTGACCCTTGCCGTCGGCGAGCACCTGGATCTCGATGTGCCGCGGCGCGCCGATGTATTTCTCCACGTACACGGCGCCGTTGCCGAACGCCGCCTCGGCCTCGGCTTGAGCCTGACGCACCGCGGCGGCCAGCTCGGAGGCGTCCTTGACGATGCGGATGCCCTTGCCGCCGCCGCCGGCCGACGCTTTGACCATCACCGGCAGGCCGATGCGGCGCGCCACGGCCGCGGCCGCGGCGACGTCCGCGACGATGCCCTCGGAGCCCGGGGTGACAGGCACCCCGGCGGCGGTCATCGTGGTGCGCGCCGCCGCTTTGTCGCCCATGAGGTCGATCGACTCCGGGCTCGGACCGATGAACTTGACACCCTGCTCGCGGCAGAGGGCGCTGAACGCGGCGCGCTCGGCGAGGAACCCGTAGCCGGGGTGGATGGCCTCGGCGCCGGTCTGCAGAGCGGCCTGGACAAGGGCCGGCATCACGAGGTAGCTCTGCGCCGCCGGCGGCGGGCCGATGCACACGGCCTCGTCGGCGAACCGCACGTGCAGGCAGTCCGCGTCTGCCTCGGAGTAGACCGCGACGGTCGCGACGCCCAGCTCCTTGCAGGCGCGGATGATGCGGATCGCGATCTCGCCGCGATTGGCGATGAGGACCTTGCTGAACATGCGCGCTCCTTGCCGACGGTCGCCGGAGTATAGCAACAGGACGCGAGGGCGACCGCGCCGCGCGCCGCGGCCGAAAGCGTTCCAGCCGCAGGCAACGCCTTCGCCCTCCGGATCCTCATCAATGCCCGCGCCCTGCCGATACCCGTGGAGAGACCGGAAAGGACTACTCACCGGGCTGCGGCCCGGCATCTCATCCTCTCTCTCAGCCGGGCCGGTCTCCTTCGTTACATGCGCGGACCGCCCGCATCCGCGTGAAGGCCCCCGCCGGCCCGGCGCTTTTCTCCCCCCCGCCCAACGTCCACCAGCGCCTGTCAATGTCCACCTCGACGCGGCGCGCCCATGCGCTACACTAGGGCTGCGACCACGCGGGAGGTCACTGTGCCGAGCGCTGCCAAGAACGCCCTGGCGATCATCGACGACGACACCGATCTGCGCGACCAGCTCGCGCGCCACTTCGCCGACTCTTACGCGGTCGCGGTCGATCTCGGCGACCCGGGCACGCTCAGCGTGCTCCGCCAGCGGCCGCCGGCCGCCATCATCCTCAACCTCGACCTCACCACCTTCGACGGGTTCGAGCTCCTGCGGCTGCTGAACGCCGACGCCCAGCTTCGCGGCATCCCCGTCGTCGTGCTCAGCGCGCATGGCGATTTCGCCACGTTCGAAAAGGCGCATCGCCTGGGCGCCGCGGAGTTCGTCACCAAGCCCTTCTCCCCCGCCGAGCTCGGCGCCAAGGTCGGCAACCTCGTGAGCGGGCGCAAGCAGCGCTCCGCCGGGCGCCTCAAGCTGGGCGCGCTCCTTGTGACCAGCGGCCTCGTGACGCAGGCGCAGCTCGACGGCGCCCTCACGCGCCAGCGCAGCGACGGCGGGCGCCTCGGCGAAGTACTGGTCAACGATGGCCTCGTGAGCGAGCAGGACATCGTCACGGCGGTCGCCGGTCAGATGCGCATCGGCGTGGTCGACCTCACCCACACGGCGCCGCAGGCCAACGCCATCGGTCTGCTGCCGCGCGATTTCATCGTCCGTCACCGCCTCATGCCGCTGAGCCTCGACGACCACGGCAGCCTCATCGTGGCGATGACCAACCCCCTGGACGTGATCACCATCGACGAGGTCGGCATGCGCACGAAGAAGCGCATCGTCCCGGTCATCTGCACCGAGGCCGGCTTCGACGACGCGATCTCGGTCTACTTCAGCTCACGCGGGAAGCTTAAGGACTCCCGCGAGGGCGGCGGCAACGGCGACGAGCCCGCCGCCGCCACCACCATCGACGCGGACATCGTCGAGATCGTCGACAGCCTGATCACCGACGCGGCCAGCATGGACGCCTCCGACATCCACCTGGAGCCGCAGGAAGACTCCTTGCACGTGCGCTGCCGCATCGACGGTGTGCTGCACGACCTGCGCGAGTTCCCCAGGGAGCTGCAGCCCGGCATCCTCAGCCGTCTCAAGATCATGGGCAACCTCAACATCGCCGAGCGGCGCCTGCCGCAGGACGGGCGCACCACGTTCGAGCTCTCCAGCGGCGAGGCCGTCGACCTGCGCCTCGCCTCCATCCCCAGCCTGTACGGCGAGAACATCACGATCCGCATCCTCGAGGTGTCGCCGCTGCCCCCCACGCTGGTTTCGCTGGGGCTGGTCGGCGACAACCTGGCGCGCTTCGAGGTCGTGCTCAAGGCCCCGGAGGGCGGCATCGTCATCGTCGGCCCTACGGGCTCGGGCAAGTCCACGACGCTCTACACCACGCTCGAGCTCATCAAGAGCCCCGAGCGCAAGGTCTACACCGTCGAAGACCCCATCGAGCGCAAGATCGGCGGCATCATCCAGACCGAGGTCAGGCCGACCATCGGCCTCACGTTCGCGCAGGCGCTGCGTTCGCTGGTGCGCGCCGACCCGGACGTGATCATGGTCGGCGAGATCCGCGACCTCGAGACGGCCAAGATGGCGGCCGACTCCGCCGTCACCGGCCACCAGGTGTTCAGCACGATGCACACCAACGACGCCTCGTCGGCGGTCAACCGCCTCGTCGAGATGGGCGTGCCCCGCTACATGGTGGCCGCCGCCTGGCGCTGCTTCGTCGCGCAGCG
>JBAXRL010000295.1:0-4408 GCA_037131205.1 Actinomycetes bacterium
GCGATGAAGTGCGAGTGCCTGGAGAACGGCATGTTCTCGACGGCGATGGGCAGGCCGATCTCGTCCTGGAGCGCGCTGAACTCCTCGAAGGCGCGCTCCAGAGAGGCCGCGATCCTGGGGTTCCACCCGCGCGCCCGACGCTGCATGTCGGGGTGGACGACGTACAGCCGGGCGCCGAGCTCGGCCGCCACCCACATGTGTCGCCGGTGCAGGTCCATCGCGGCGCGATGCCGGGGCGCCCAGCGGCTGCCGAGCTCAAAGTGCGCGAAGGGGCCATGGACCGTGAACGGCAGGCCCGCGGCCTCGATGACGCGCACGTTGACGGGCTCGAGCAGCGAGTGACGCCCGAGCGAAAGGATCTCGGCCGAGGGCGCGAGCTCGGCGATGCGCAGCAGGGCGGCGCCCAGCGACAGGTCGAAGTAAGCGCCCGTGGAGATACCGATGTCGTGATCGTGCGTCATGCTTCGAGTATTGCACAGACGGCGGGCGCTGAGACGTCTCAGGCGATGAGCCCGCGACCTCGCAGATGGGCGAGACTGGCGGCGACGTCGGCGGCGTTGTTCAGCTCGAGGACGACGGAGGCGCCGGCGGCGCGCGCCGCGGCAAGTACGGCCGCGGCGTCGACCACGCCGGCGCCCACCGGCAGGTGCGGGTCGTCGAGGTCGCCGAGGCCGGCGTTGCTGTGCAGGTGCACGTGCCGCCAGCCCGGAGGCGGGGCGGTGAGGAAGGCGTCGAGGGTACCGCTGATCGCGGCGTGCCCGACGTCCAGGGCGAAGCCGAGGCCGCGCAGGTCGAGGTCGCCGGGCGCCGTGAAGTGCGAGCTCCCGGCGCCCGGCATGTTCTCGACGACGATCGGCACGCCGCTGTCAGCTTGCATCGCGAACAGGGCGTCGAAGGAGCGCTCGAGGGCGGCGACCACCGCCGGGTCGCGGGGGCGCGGATCCGGCCGCCAGTCGGGGTGCACGAGGTACAGGGTGGCGCCGATCTCGGCGGCGGCCGCGAGGTGACGGCGGTGCTCGTCGAGCGCCTCGAGGCGCACCGCCTCGGAAGGGTCGCCGAGGCCCGTGTAGTCGAACGGTCCGTGCACCGAGCACGGCAGCCCGGAGGCCAGCGCGGCGCGGCGATTGCGCGGGCTGAGCAGGGTATGCATGCCGAACGAACGGATCTCCGCGGACGGCGCGACGGCGGCGATGCGCTCGAGCGCCGCGGCCAGTATGAGCTCCGAGTAGGCGCTGCTGGAAATGCCGATGTCGTAGGGCGGGTGCACGGGGGCAAGTATGGCAGACGGGCGCGGGCGGCGCCGTGCGGCAGGCCGGAGTCCAGATCCCGCTGCGCAGTCACCGGCCCTCAAACGAGCGGGGCAGCCCGGCGGCTGACTCGACAGCGGTCGGCAATGTAACCCAGCGCGGCCTGGCCTTTTGGAGTTGGTCGTGTATACGGTGCAGCCTGATGCTTCCCGACCGCCACATGCCCGCTGAGATCGACCTCGACCTGGACGCCGAACAGTTGCTCGGCGTCATCCCGGCAGACGTGCTTGAACGGCTGTGGCCGGGATTCGTTCCGCAAGACCGCGACATGTACATCAACCCGGTCAGTCTGCGCCGGCACTTGCAGGGGCGTCCGGACTTCGTGTACCGAGTGGCGGCACTCAACCTGCACGCCACACGCATCGCCGGATGCCTTGCGACCGCCTCGGTCTTCGCGCGGTACGACAAGGTGGCGCTTGGCGAGGCCGGTGTCACCGCCTACGTGGGTGTGCCCGGCGTACGCGGCGACACCGAGTACCTCGGCGTCGGGATGCACCTCTACCCCGTGAAGCAGGGCCGTAGGCAGCCAAACCACGTGACGACCCTGATGCCGCCGATCTCCGCGAAGGGTCTGGAGGCGAGGCTGAAACGACAACGTCACTACAGGCCCGAGGATGGGCCCGATGGTCCGCCCTCTTTCGTGGAGTGACCGATCCGGGTATACTGAGCTAGTCAATGGCGAGGTGGAGATTCTCCCTTCGACCACGTACCTGCCGAGCAGCGCACTCGATGCTTCCGCAGAGCAGCGTAGTAAGTGATCCGGGGACTGGGAGTCCCGGCGCCGGCGACAAGATGAAGGAGCGGCTTGCCGCTCCTTTGTCGTTCTGGCGTGTTGTCCCACGAGCGAGGCCGGCTGCCGCTGCGCAGTCTTGGCACGGCGGCGACATAGGCTGGGCGCTCAGGCAGGCTAGCGAAGGCGGAGGATGACGGTTTCCATCGACTTGCTGGTGACGGTCAAGGCGTATCCGCAGGTCAGCTCCAGGTACGGACAGACCGTCTGCGTGGCGGGCGTCCGCACCGACACGGAGACGCCACAGTGGGTGCGCCTGTACCCCGTCGTGTATCGCGATCTTCAGTGGGATCTTCGCTTCGCCAAGTACCAGCGCATCACCGTGGACGTCAGCGACGCGAACGACCCTCGGCCGGAAAGCCTGCGTCCCAACCTCGACACCCTGAGGCTCGGTGACAAGCTCGGCACGGGGCGGAGATGGGCTGCGCGTCGGCGCCTCGTAGAGCCGCTCATGATGGGCTCCACGTGTGAAGTCCTCGCGCAGCAAGGACGCGATCGCACGTCTCTCGGCGTCTTTCGGCCCGCGCACGTCGACGACCTGATCGTCGAGCCCGATGGCGACGACTGGGAGGCCGGCAAGCAAGGAATCGTGGACCAGCCGAGCCTCTTCTTCCCGGGCAAGGCTGGCCTGGAGAAGATCCCGTACCGGTTTCTCTACGTCCATGGATGCGGTGATCCGGCGTTTCCGGGGCATCGGCAGACCATCGTGGATTGGGAGATCGGGCAACTCTACCGCGTTCTCCGTGACCGCGGCGACGCCGACGACGTGGTGCTTCGCAAGATCCGGGACAAATGGTTGGGGCAGATGTGCGCCTGACCGGGACACGGCGTTCTTCGTCGGCAATCACCTGAAGAACCCCCGCGGGTTCATGGTGCTCGGCGTGTTCTGGCCCCCTCGAGGCTAGAGGTGGATGACGGCTGGCTCGCCGGGTAGGCGCTCGGCCGTCATGCTGGCGACCACTGACCGATGGCACCGGTGCGCGTCGCGCTCCAGGCACAGGAGCGCCACCGTCTGCGAGCCGATCGACTCGGCCAGATCGTCCAGTGCGGCGCCGGCGCCGTTGCTGAGGTGCTCTCGGAACTCCCGGTGACCGCCCTCCGCGTCTCCTGAGAAGTAGATGTCCCGGATGGCCAAGGGATTGCCAAGGGCCGGGCGGTGTTCATAGGCGATCCCAGCTGACACCAATGCCACACTCAGACGCTTCTTCGCGAAGTCCGGGCGGCGGCTCGCGGGCGTCAAGCGTACATCGACGACGCGTTCGACACGCCTCGCTCGGAGGAGCCAGATCAGGTCGTCGATCGAGCGCTTCTCGTAGCCGATGGTGAAGATGGGCGGCGCCTCAGGCATTCGTCTTCCTCGTCGAGTGCAAGTCCTCCTGAGTGAGTGTACTTCGACATGCGGCCGGATTCCTTGGGACTGCGTTCCGTCGATGACGATCACATCCGCCGCGAGGCCATAGTGATGGGCGAGTCTCACACGCCGGGCATAACCATTGACACCCAGTCATAAAGGCGGACAGATGGCGCAGACCAAGAAGCCCCACGGCTTCTCCATCCGCATCTTCCTCCCCGACGGCACGCCGGACGGCCTGAAGCTCGTGGAGAAGTCCAACTGGTCGGGGCTCGGTGTGGTGTGCCCGCGCTCGCTGTTCGCCGAGAAGAAGGCGCAGGCGGAGCTCGCGAGGACGGGCGTCTAGGTTCTGCTGGGCCCGTCCGACATGGCGGAGCTGCCGCGCGTCTATGTTGGCCAGGGCGATGCCGTCCGGCCGCGGCTTGAGGCGCATCACGCGAAGAAGGACTTCCGGACTACCGTCATCTTCTTCGTGAGCAAGGACGCCATCCTGAACAGCGCCCACGTGCACTACCTTGAGGCGGACCTGGTCCGCCTTGCCAAGGAGGCCCACCGCTGCGAGCTCGACAACGGCGATCAGCCGCAGCGGCCGTCGCTCTCGGCGGCCGACGAGGCCGACGTGCAGGCCTTCCTCGACGAGATGCTGCTCTGCTTCCCCGTGCTCGGCGTGAGCGTCTTCGAGAAGCCGGCGGGCTCCGTGCCCAAGAAGGATCTGCTGTACCTCAAGGCCAAGGACTGCGACTGCCGCGGCTACGAGTCGGCCGACGGCTTCGTCGTCCTCAAGGGCTCGCGGGCTCGCGTCCACGAGGTCCCCTCCATCCACGCCTACCTCACGGACTTGCGCGCGACCCTCGTGGCCAACGGGGTCCTGGTGCACGACGGCGACAGCTTCGTGGTCACGCAGGACTACGAGTTCAGGTCGCCGTCCAGCGCCTCCGCCGCGATGGAGGGCCGCACCTC
>JBAXRL010000296.1:0-4398 GCA_037131205.1 Actinomycetes bacterium
GGCGGCGCGGCGCAGAGGTCGCAGCCCATGATGCGCGCCGCCGCGGCCATCGACGAGTGCGCCGAGGCGCCGGCGACGATGACCTGACGACGCGGCGCCGCATATCTGTCCCCGCGAGCGGCCACGAGGGCGCTCAGATTGGCGATGGAGCCGCCGCTCACAAACGTGCCTTGCGCGGTGGCCGGGAAGCCGGCGGCGTCGGCGAGCCAGCGCAGCGCCGCGTCTTCGGCGTCGGCGGCCAGGCCCGCCTCGAGGCGGCTGCCGCCGAAGATCATCGCCGCCGAGAGGGCCATGTCGGCGATCGCCGCCACCACCGTCGGCGTCCCCGGGATGAAGGCCAGGAAGCGGGGGTGGTCCGGCGGCGCCGCCGTCGGGAAGACGACGTCGCGGAGCAGGCGCAAGGCGGCCTCCGCGCCGATGCCCTGAGCGCTCAGCTCGGGCAGCGCATCGACTGGCGCGGCGGGCGGCAGGATCGCGCGCCGGTCGGCGAGCCGCGCCAGGGACCATTCGAGCATCGCGCGCGCGGCCGCGGCGTCCTCGGGAGTGGGTTCGTGCATGAGCATGTCGGCAATCCTACAGCGCGCCTTGCCGCGGGGTGACCGCGGCCGGCGGCGTCGCAGGCGACGGCTGACGCCGCCGGCGTCTACTGCGAGGGGAACGTCTTGCCCGTCGAGAGGTGGCCGAAGAGCGCGTAGTCGGGCATGCCGAGGTACCAGGGGCGGTCATCCCTCGGGTCTGTGCTCGCTGGGCAGTGATACGTGTAGTTGCCCACATCCCAGCTGCCGCGCATGGGCGCGCCCGTGAACGGATTGGTCGGCCAAGGCTTCACGTAGGCGGAGAACTCGGTCGGGCGGTCCTTCCAGTCGAGCAAATTGACTTCGTTGGTGAGGGGGTAACCTTCGTTGGGGTCGCCTCCATGGTCCGCGGCCCAGCTCACGACGCCCACCTGGATCACGTGTACGCCCTCCTTCACGGCGGCGTCCTTGGCCTTGGTGCGCTGGCTCATGTACAGCGGTATGGCGATGGCCGCGAGGATGCCTATGACGATGATGACGATGAGCAGCTCGATCATCGTGAAGCCGTGCCGGCGCGACAGGTTACTGCTCCTCATGCCCCGATCTTCTCTCTGGAGGACGGGCCGTTCAGCACACTCTTCGGCGCGAGAGCCGGCGAGCGCTATGGAACAATCGCCCAGAGCGGCGCTCGGGAGCAAGCTCAGCGGTCGTAGAACACCATGATGCTGCCGGAGTAGCAGCACACCCAGACGCTCTTCGTCGGGGCGTCGTAGGTGACGCCGATGGGCGCCGCGTTGGTGTTCACCACCTGGATCACCTTCATGTCGCTGGTGCGCACCTTGCTCATCGTGTTGGAGCCGTAGTTGACCACGTAGAGCGACTTGCCGTCGGGCGCCATCGCCATGCTGCGCGGCTCCGAGCCGGTGGAGACCTTGTCGATGACGCGCTGCTCGGCGACATCGATCCTGGCGATGTTGCCCTCGCTGTTCAGCGTGGCGTAGAGCTTCTTGCCGTTCGGGCTCATGATGATGTGGCGCGGTCCCAGGCCTACGCCGCGGATCCAGCTCACGCCCCAGTCCTGAAGGTCCACGCGGGCGATATCGGAGGTGCCCATGACGGCCACGTAGGCGTAGCGCGAGTCGGGGTCGACGGCGATCCCGCGCGGGTAAGGGCCGAGGTAGACCTGGCGCAGCTCTTTGCTGGTGCGCACGTCCACGACGCTCAACGTGTAGGAACACCAGTTGCTGACCAGCAGGTACTTCTGGTCGGGCGTGACGGCGAGGAACTTGGGCACCGCCCCTACCTTGATCACCCTGTCGATCTGCAGGGTGTCGATGGGGACGCGGTATACGTAGCTGTCGTCGATGCCGCTGGCCGGCGAACAGGCGTCGGCGCCCTGATGGTAGAAGCCGTCGCCGTACATCGAGTACTGAGAAACGTACATGAAGCGGTGGTCGGGGGTCTCGGCGGCCTCCACGGGAGAGCCCTGGACGCTGCCGGTCTTCTTCTTGTAGCCGTAGTCGGAGAGCGTGATGCGGTCGGAGATCGTCTCGACCAACTCGAGCGTCCCGGTGTCGTACACCGTGATGGTGTGCCGGTACATCATGTTCTGCGCGAAGACGTAGCCGGCGCCGCTGGAGACCACGGACTTCGGCGAGATGTCGCTGCTGACGATGACGTCGCGGAGCTGCAGCTCGAGCTTGTCGGAGGGCGCGCCGGTCCAGGCGGTGGAGGCGGGAGACGGCGTGGCGGTCGTCGTGCCGCCGGGCTTGTCGCCGGCCGCGGCGGCCGAGCCGCCGCCGCGCGTCGCGGCGATCGCGATGGCAATCGCCGCGACCAGCACGACGACGACGAGCAGCGCGAACAGGCGTCGCCGGCGGTACACGCGGCTGCGGTCGCGGCGGATCCGGCGGTCGTTGCGGGAGGCCATGGCCAGAGAGTGTAGCTCAGCCCAGAGCGACCTGCAGGCGGCGCAGCGCCTCCTGCAGGGTGCTGCGCGGACAGGCGAAGTTGAGGCGCAGGAAGCCCGGGTCGCCGAAGGCGGCCCCGGGCGACAGCGCCACGCCCGCCTGCAGGCAGGCCTTGGCGGCATCCGCGTGGTCGAGCGCGCGCACGTCCAGCCAGGCCAGGTAGGTGGCCTCGACGTGCGTCATCGTCACGCGCGGCAGCGACTCGGCGACGAAGCTCTCGACGAGGTCGCGGTTGCCGCGCAGGTAGACGAGGAGCTCGGCGAGCCAGTCGCCTCCCCCGCGGTAGGCCGCCTCGGCGGCGTCGATGGCGAAGCAGCCGGGGAACGGCAGGAGCCCCTCGCCCGGCCGCATGAAGCGTCGCCGCAGCTCCTCGTCGGCGATGATCGCGAAGGCGAAGTTGAGACCCGGCAGGTTGAAGGTCTTGCTCGGCGACATCAGTGTGACGATGCGGTCGGCGTCGCCGGGAGCGGCGAGCGCCGCCGGCACGTGGGCGAGCTCGTCGAGGATGAGGTCGCAGTGGATCTCGTCGGAGCACAGCACGAGGTCGTGACGGCGGCAGAAGTCCACGACCGTCTCTACCTCGTCCGCGCTCCACACCCGGCCCAGCGGATTGTGCGGGTGGCAGAAGAGGAGCACCCGGGTGTCGGGGGTGACGGCCGCCTCCATCGCCTGCAGCGGCAGATGCCATCTGCCGGCGGAGGTGGCGGCCGGCACGGTCACGAGCCGGCGGCCCTGATCCGGCGGCGCCTCGAGGAACGGCGGGTAGACGGGCGTGATGGTCATCACCGCCTCGCCGGGCCCGGCGAACGCCCGGCAGGCGAGGTTGAGCCCTGGCACCACGCTGGGCAGCCACACCAGCCACTCGGGCGCGATGCTCCAGCCGTACTGGGCAAGCAGATGCGAGCTGACGGCGTCGATCAGCGAGTCGGGGACCAGCGCGTAGCCGAAGACGCCGTGGGCGGCGCGCTCGCGCAGCGCCGCCACCACGGCCGGCGGCGAGACGAAGTCCATGTCGGCCACCCAGAGAGGCAGAACGCCTTCGGGGTACCTGTCCCACTTGAAGCTGGCCGTGCCCGTGCGGTCGACGGGCATGTCGAAGTCGATGCGCATGGTCCCTCGCGTGGTCGGGGTGTCGGCGACCACGGTATCAGACGCGGCGCCCGCGAGCCGCCCAGGCCGGCCGCCGCGCGACGACGTGCGCCGCGAGCTCCGTTTGTCCTGCAACGTGAAAGGCCATATCCTCTAGCGGCAGCGCGTAGCCGGCCAGTCTCGCCGCGCCGCGGTCGCAGCCACATCCAAAGGAGGCTCATGAAGATCCGTCTTATCGAGCCCGACGCCCCCAGCATGCACCTGTGGTCGCACTCGTACTTTGTGCGGCTCGGCCTCCCCATGATCGGGGCAAGGCTCAAACAGCTCGGCCACGATGTGCGCATCTATAACCCGCAGCTGGCGCCCATCGATTGGGACGACGTGCACACCGCCGAGCTCGTCGGCTTGTCGAGCACCACCTCCACCACCCCTGCCACCTACGCGATCGCCGACGGCCTGCGGCGACGGCGCATCCCGGTGATCGTCGGCGGCTCGCACGTCACCTTCATGGCCGACGAGGCCTTGGAGCACGCCGACTACGTGGCCCGCGGCGAGGGCGGCGAGACGATCATGGCGGAGCTCGTCGAAGTCCTTCAGGGCAAGCGCGAGCTCGAGTCGGTCACCGGCCTTTCGTTTCGTCGCGACGGGCGCTCCGTGCACAACGAGCTGCACGAGCGCTGCGCCGACCTCGACACCCTGCCGTTCCCCGACCTCACGCTCATCGTCGGCAACGAGCGCCTCTCGCACATGCCCATCATGACAAGCTGGGGCTGCCCCTTCGCCTGCAACTTCTGCTCGGTGACGGCGATGTTCGGGCGCAAGTA
>JBAXRL010000297.1:0-4398 GCA_037131205.1 Actinomycetes bacterium
GCGAGATCTCGTCGGCGCTCTTGCGCTCGACCGTGAGCCTGCGGATGGCCTCGCTGACGATCATCACCTCGTACAGGCCGAGGCGCCCCTTATAGCCCGTAGTATTGCACCTCGAGCAGCCTTTGGCACGGTACAGCACCACATCGTCGCGGTCGCAGGCCTCCGGCGGGAAGTCGTTTTTGCGCAGCATCTCCTTGGTGGCCGTGTACGGCTCGCGGCACTGCGTGCAGAGCCGCCGCGCGAGCCGCTGGGCCAGCACGCAGTCGACCGCCGACGACGTGAGAAACGGCTCGATGCCCATCTCGGTGAGACGCGACAGCGCGCCGGGGGCGTCGTTGGTGTGCAGGGTGCTGAGCACGAGGTGCCCGGTGAGCGCCGATTCGACGGCGATCTGCGCGGTCTCGCGGTCGCGGATCTCGCCGATCATCACGATGTCTGGGTCGCAGCGCAGGATCGAGCGCAGGGCCGCGGAGAACGTCAGCCCGGCGCGCACGTTGACCTGCACCTGGTTGATGCCGGTCAGCCGGTACTCGACCGGATCCTCGACGGTGATCACGTTCTTCTCCGGCGAGTTGAGGATGTTGAGCGCCGCGTAGAGAGTGGTGGACTTGCCGGAGCCGGTCGGGCCGGTGACCAGGATGGCGCCGTAGGGCTTGGTGAACGACTTGTGGAAGCGCTTCAGCGCCTTCTCCGCGAAGCCCAGGTCCTCGAGGTCGAGCATCACGTTGGACTTGTCGAGAAGACGCATCACGACCTTCTCGCCGTACACCGTGGGCAGGGTGGCGACGCGCATATCGATGGGCTTGCCGCCGACCATGAGGCCGATGCGCCCGTCCTGGGGCACGCGGCGTTCGGCGATGTCGAGCTCGGCCATGATCTTCAGGCGGCTGGTGACGCCCGCCTGCATGCGCCGGGGGATCGACATGATCTCGTGCAGCACGCCGTCGATGCGGAAGCGGATCACGAGCTCCTTCGCCTGGGGCTCGAAGTGGATGTCGCTGGCTGAGTCGTCGACCGACTGCGCGATCACCGAGTTGACCAGCTTGATGATCGGCGCCTCGTCGGTGGCCTCGCGGATGTCGACTATTCCGCCCTCGGCCTCGGCGAAGGCCGCGTCCTCGGCGGCGCTCTCGTCGACTTCCGGGTGGTCGCGGTAGATCTTGGCGATCGCGCCGTAGATGTCTTCTTCGCTGGCGATCGCCGGCTGGATGGTGAACCCCGTGATGATCTCCAGATCCTGCAGGGCCATGAGGTTCTGGGGGTCGACCATGGCGACCAGCAGCGTGGTGTCGTTGAGGAAGCGGATGGGCGCGGCGCCGTAGCGCCGCGCCAGCTTTTCGTCGATGTAGCCGGCGGCGGCCGGCTCGAGCGGGGTGTCGCTGAGATCGAGAAAGCTCACCCCGAACTTGGCGGCCAGCGCCTTGGCCAGATCCAGCTCCGTCAGCACGCCGTCGTCGATGAGCAGTTGCCCGAGGCGTTTGTGCGTCTGCTTCTGGCGGGACAACGCGACGGCGATCTGCGCTTCGCTGACCAGCCCCATGTCTTTGAGGATGTCGCCGAGCCGCAGCTTGGAGGCGCGCTGGCTGCGCACCATGCTCTCGAGCACGTCGTCGGTGGTGACGCCGCGCGCGGGCTCCTCCACGGCGAGCGCTTCGGCGAGCGCCGCGGCGGGCGCGCTGAGCAGGCTGTCGACCGTACCCTGAGGCCGCGGCGGCTGCGAAGCCTCGTCGAACGAGGCCGCGGCGGGCGTCATGAGCGGTTCCAGCTCGGCTCCTCCGTTGTCGGACGGTCCGCTGACGACCGTCTTCGTTGTCGACCTCTCACCTTTGCCTGAGGGCATCTCTCATCACATCCAGTGGCGCGGACCGGCCGGTCCACAGCTCGAAGGCCGCAGCCGCCTGCCGCACCAGCATCTCCTGGCCGCCGATCACGGTGGCTCCGTGCGCCCGCGCCCGCGCCAGCAGGTCGGTGGCGCCGCGAGTGTACACAATATCGACGACGACTTGCCCCGCAGTGACAGTATCGGTCAAAGACGCCGGGACTTTACCGATGCCGTCCATACCCAGCGAAGTGGCGTTGACCAGAAGCCGCTGCGCGGCCACCAGGGCGGCCGTCAGACCCTCCAACGGCAGGCGGCGGCAGGTGAAGCCGGGGACGGCCGCGGCCGTGAGCGCCGCGAGGCGCTCGGCCGCCGCGGCCGTGCGGTTGACCACGGTGAGATCGACGCCCAGGCGCGCCAGCGCCAGCGCCGCCGCGCGCGCCGCGCCGCCGGCCCCAAGCAGAAGACCGGGGGCGCCGCGCAACGAGTCGCCGCAGGCGGCGAGCAGCGCGGCGCGCACGCCTTCGACGTCGGTGTTGTAGCCCAGCAGCTCGCCGTCGTCGACGACGATCGTGTTGACGGCCTCGACAAGGGCCGCGTCGCCGACGACCCGCTCGAGGTATGGCAAGACCGCGCCTTTGTGCGGGATCGTGACGTTGGCGCCGCGAAAGCCCAGGGCCGCGAGGCCCTGCACCGCGGCGCCCACGTCCTCGTCGCGCACCGGCAGCGGCACGTAGACCATGTCGAGGCCGAGGGCCGCGAAAGCCGCGTTGTGGATCGCCGGCGACAGCGAGTGCGCTAGCGGCCGGCCGATGATGCCGATGAGCTGCGTGGTCCCGGTGACCGTTGCGCCCCCCTCAGAAACGCCCTGCGACGCCTTCGCCGCCCCCTTGGATCTGCCGCGGCCGCGGCGTCTCCCGCGGCGGGCGCGTGACGACCACGCCCCGCAGGGTCATTGACCGTTGGCTCTGGCCTTCTCCTGGTCCACGAGGAACTGCGCGTAGTCGCGGGAGAAGTAGTGCCGCCCGCTGCCGTCGTTGCGGGCCACGAAGTAGAGGTAATCGACGTCCGCCGGGGCGGCGGCGGCCTGCAGCGCGGCCAGCCCCGGATTGGAGATGGGGGCCGGCGGCAGGCCCGCATGCTTGTAGGTGTTGTACGGAGAGTCGACCTTGAGGTCGTCGAAGGTGAGCACCGGCTTGGTCTTGCCCAGGGCGTACTGCACCGTCGAGCAGAACTGCAGGCGCATGCCGATGCGCAGGCGGTTCCAGACGACGGCCGCCACCATGGGCCGGTCCGCCGGGACCAGGGCTTCGCGGTCGATCATGGAGGCGATGATCACCACATCGTAGGGCGTGAGCTTCGCCTTGAGGGCGCGCGTCATGTCGACCTTGGCGAAGTTCTGCTGGAAGGTCGTGAGCTGCTGCTCGACGAACGCCCGCGCCTTGACCTTGGGGATCACCTCGTAAGTGGCCGGGAAGAGCATGCCCTCGAGCGTGCTCCCGGGCTTGTAGCCGCCCAGGCGAAACGGCGGCGGGTCGTCGCGGGCCACGGCCACGTAGTCGGCGGCGGTGATGGTCTTGACAGCGGCCGCCACCCGTCCCGCGGCCTGCTTGAGCGTCGTGCCCTCCGGGATGCCGACCTTGACGGTGGGCGGCTTCACCCCTTTGGCGAGCAGAGCGACGAGCTCCTCGTAGGGCTCGTTCTGGTGAAAGGTGTACGTGCCCGGCATGAACCTGGTGGCGTAGCCGTCCGACTCGGCGCGGATCACGAAGGCGCGGGCGTGCTTGACCACGCCCTTCGCCTCGAGCTCGCCGGCGATGAAGCCCAGGGTCGCGCCCATGGGCACGACCACGGTGACCTTACCGCCGACGTCGCCGGAGGCGAAGTAGCCGCGCGCGTACCCCGTGCCCGTACCGAGGACGAAGGCGAAGACCGCGACCAGCAGGTAGCCGAGAAGGCGACGGCTACGCCTGCCACGGCGAGAGGGAGGCGTACCGCGGCGAGGGGCGAACTGCGGATCGTCGCCGGTGAACGACGGCTCCAGGTCGGCCCAGGCGTCGGCGGGTCTGTAGCGCGTGGGCGCGGCGGAGCGTCCCGCTGAAGGCCGCGGGGGCCGGGTGCCGCTGTCGTCAGGGCTGCCTGTCACCGATCGTCCTCAAGTAGTCCTCGAGCAAGGTCGCCGCCGCGCGCGCGTCCCGCGCCGCCGTGCCGCCGCGCTGGTCGGCGAGGCGCGACGTGAAACGCTCGTCGTACAGCTCCACGGGCAGATGGGCGGCGGCCGCGAGGCGCGCGGCGAAGGCCCGCGCGCGCCGCGCCTGGGCGTGCTCCCGCCCGTCGAGCGACACCGGCAATCCTACCACGATGCACCCGGGCGCTTCACTGTGGACCACGGCGAGCAGCGCCGCGAAGCCGGCCTCCGTCTCTACCCGCTCGAGGACGCTGAGCGGCCGCGCGAGCGTGGCCGTCTCGTCGGAGATCGCCACGCCCGTGCGCACGGAGCCGTGATCGAGCGCCAGGACGCGCACTCAGGTCCCGAGCAGCTCGCGCACGCGGGCGAGGCCGGCCGCGAGGCCGGCGGG
>JBAXRL010000298.1:0-4390 GCA_037131205.1 Actinomycetes bacterium
GACCCGCCGCGGCGCGGTAGTACTGTGAGGGAAGATAAGGAATCCCGGCGAATCCCTATTCTTCCCGCGGCAACCGAGCCTGCGGACGGCCGCAGACGACCCGACAGTTAAGGAATCCTTATCTTCCCTCCGGCGAGCGAGCCTGCGGAGGGCCGTAAGCGACCCGACAGTTAAGGAATTCTTATCTTCCCTTCTGGTACTACCCCGCGCCGGAGCCGCCGCCGCCGCGCGCGCCGCGGCCGCTGGACCCGCCGCGGCGCGGTAGTACTGTGAGGGAAGATAAGGAATCCCGGCGAATCCTTATCTTCCCGCGGCAACCGAGCCTGCGGAGGGCCGTAAGCGACCCGACAGTTAAGGAATTCTTATCTTCCCTTCTGGTACTACCCCGCGCCGGAGCCGCCGCCGCCGCGCGCGCGGCCGCCGGTCGCGCGGGCCGGGCGGCCGCGGAGATCCTGCCCCCAGCGCGCGGCGCTCGCTTGCGTCCGCCCGTCCGTCGCGCGGGTCGGCGGGTCGGCGGGCGCTTCACCGATCCGCCGGACGCCGGCAGCGCGTGCGCGGCGGGAACGCCACCGGCTTCGGCGGCGGCCGTCAAGCCCCGCCGGCCGTCAGGCGCCGCCGGCCGTCAGGCGCCGCCGCCCGTCAGGCGCCGCCGGCCGCGGCGTCGCCGCCGCCGCGCTTGGCGGCGTAGAGCGCCTCGTCGGCGCGCCGCAGGAGGTCGTCGGGGAGCTCGCCCGGGGTCCACTGCGCGACCCCGGCGCTGACCGTGACGCCGTGCTGCGCGAGCGCCTCGTAGGAGCGCACCGCCACCAGCAGCCGCTCGGCGAGCCCGCCCGCGCCGCCGAGCTCGATGCCCGGCAACAGCAGGCTGAACTCGTCGCCGCCGAGCCTTGCCGGCAGATCCTCGGTGCGGCACAGCGCGGCGAGCAGCGCGGCGAAGCTTGCGAGCACCTCGTCGCCGGCCTCGTGACCGGCGCCGTCGTTGACGCGCTTGAGGCCGTCGAGGTCGAAGCTCACGAGAGCCAGGGGGCTGCCGTGACGGCGCGCCAGCGAGACCGCCTTCTCGAGGGACTCGTAGAAACAGCGCCGGTTGGCGAGGCCGGTGAGATCGTCCGTGGCGGCGATGCGCGTGATCGTGGCGTTGGCCTCGGCGAGGGCGGCGGCCTCATCCACCAGCTCGTCGTTCATGCGGGCCAGCTCCTGGTTCCGCTGCCGGACCTCCTCCTCCGCGCGCTTCTCGGCGCTGATGTCCCAGTTGGTGCCGATCATGTGGGTGGCCCGCCCGGAGGCGTCGCGCTGCACGAGGGCCAGAGCGCGGATGTCGTGGATCGTCCCGTCCGGCCAGAGCACGCGGAACCCGGTGTCGAGCTCCTTTTCGCCGCGCAGCGCCGCCTGGATCTCGGCGTCGCCGCGCTCGCGGTCCTCGGGGTGCAGGCCCGCCTGCCAGGCCTCGTAGGCGCCGCCGAACTGCTCGCGCGTGATGCCGTAGAGGGCGAACATCTGCTCGTCCCAGGTGAGCGTGTCGTTGACGGTGTCGTAGTCCCATACGCCCACGCCGCCGGCGCGCGCGGCCAGCGCCAGGCGGTCGCCGGCCAGGCGCAACGCCTCCTCCGCCTGCTTGCGCGCGGTGATGTCGCGGCTCACGCCGAGCAGACCGATGATCCGCCCGTCGGCATCCCTCAACGGCGCCTTGAGCGTGTCGATGAGAATGCGGGCGCCATCGGGGTAGTCGATCCATTCCTCGTTGTGGCGAGGCTTGCCGCGAACCATCATGACGCGGTCCTGTTCGCGGAAGAAGTCGGCGACCTCTTTGCCGAACAGCTCGTGGTCTGTGGCGCCGACGACGCCGGCCACGTCCCGGCCCACGAACCGCGCGAACTCGGGATTGCAGCCCAGGTAGACGCCCTGCCCGTCCTTGAAGAAGACGATGTCGGGGATGGAGGTCAGCAGACCGGAGAGCAGCGCCGTCTTCTCGCGCAGCGCGTCCTCGGCCTGCTTGCGATCGGTGATGTCGCGATTGGTTTCGCGGCGGCCCAGCCACTGCCCGCCTTCACCGTAGACGGCGGTACACGAATGGCCGATCCAACGGGTCTCGCCGCTGGGCGTGAGGATGCGAAAACCGTATGCCAGGTCCTGTCCCTGGGCTTGGTGAGCGACCGCGTACTCATGCGCGATGACCTTTGACTGGTCGTCCGGGTGCGTGATCTGTACCAGGAGGTTCGCGTCCGCCAGGAGCTCGGCCGCCGCGTGCCCGGTGATGCGTTCACAGGAAGGGGAGACGTAGCGATACGCGCCATCGGGCGCCCGCCACGCCTCCCAGTCGTAGGCGAAGTCGGCCACCGTGCGGTACTTCTCTTCGCTCTCGCGCAACGCCTCCTCGGCGCGCTTGCGCTCCGTGTGGTCGATCATGACGGTGAGAAAGTACTGCCGCCCCTGGCTCTCGATGACCTCCCCGGAGAAGAGGCCGTCGAGGATGGCGCCGTCCTTGCGCCTGACCTTGAGCTCGCGATCGCTGATGCGACCCTGCGCCTGCAGCTGCTTCGCCAGGGCGAGCTGCTGCTCCGGGTCGACGGCGAGTCCCAGCTCCTCGCTGGTCTTGCCGAGAACCTCCGCGCGCGAGTAGCCGAGCGCGCTCAGGTAGGCTTCGTTGACCTCGGTGAACCTGCGGTCCGGCAAGCTGCTCACCGCCATCAGGGCGGGGTTGCCGCGGAACAGCCGGTCGAACTTCTGCAGCGCCTCCTGCTCTGTGGTGAGGTCCTTGGAGACGCCGAACATGCACTCGGCGCCGTCCCAGCGGCCGAACCACACGCGGGTTTCGACGGGGACCAGCGCCCCGGACCTGGCCTGCAGCGGCAGCGGGCAGCTCTCGCGTTCGCCGCGGAACATGGCGGCGAAGATCGCCTCGGCCTCGCGGCGCTTGTCGGGCGGGTGCAGGTCGAGCACCCGCAGCGCCGTGAGCTCGGCGGCGCTGTAGCCGAGCTTGGCCGAGACGGCCGGATTGGCGTAGACGAGCCGGCCGTCGGGAGTGGCCACCACGACGATGTCGTCGATGGCGTCGAAGAAGGCGCGGAAGTTGGCCACGCTCTCGCGCAGCGCCTCCTCGGCGCGCAGGCGCGCGCCGATGTCGCTGAAGGTCACCCACGAGGAGAGCGTCTCGCCGTCGGCGCCGCGCCGCGGCCGGCTCTCAAGGTGCGCCCAGAAGTGGCCGGGGGCCGCTTCGCCGCCCGCCCCGGCTCCGCCGCCCGCCCCGGCTGTGGCTTCCGCTTCGCCGCCGAAGCGCAGCAGACGCAGCTCGCAGGTCTGCGGCTCGGCGGTCTGCTTGAGC
This sequence comes from Actinomycetes bacterium, assembly GCA_037131205.1. GTDB lineage: Bacteria > Actinomycetota > Thermoleophilia > UBA2241 > UBA2241 > CAIXSE01. The sequence continues at coordinate 3,323 of JBAXRL010000298.1, forward strand.
ATCCGCAGGAGCCGGTAGTACACATCGCGATCGGGCGCGAGGACGAAGGCGGTGAACGGCAGCCCGACGAGCCGCTGCCGCTCCACGCCCAACAGGGAGGCGGCGGTCAGGTTGGCATCGCGCACGACGCTCGTGTCGTTCAGAGTGAGATAGCCCACCGGCGCCAGGTCGAAGAGGTCGAAGTACTTCTCGCGCTGCGCGTCCAGCTCGTGCTGGGCGCGGCGCAGCTCCTCGTTCTGCATCTCGAGCTCGATCTGGTGGACGCGCAGCTCGTGGACGGCGGCGGTGAGCTCCACGGGCACGGGCGAGGCGGCGGCGGCGGCGGCGGCGGCGGAAAGCCCGTCGAGGCGCTCCTCGGCCTGCCGGCGCAGCTTGTCGGCCTCGTCCGGCGCCGGCGCGTTCTCGGACGCTGCCGCCGGCTCGCCGTCTCTGGTCGTCATCCCGTCCTCCGATCACCGCCGATGCGCGCCTGACCGTCAGGCTAGACTACTCCCCCCAAGGGGGCAAGTGCGGGCTGCGGCGCTTCTCTATGAAGGGGGGCGAAGAGGGGCCGGTCGTCGCGCAGGGCCGCGAGCGCCGTGAGCGTCTCCTGGCCGGGGGGGAGCAGGCGCCGGCGTGAAGCCGCGATTCCCGGGGACGCGGTGGTCGAGCGGGGCAGAGATGGAGCCCGGTCGCGGACTCGAACCGCGGACCCCCTCCTTACCATGGAGGTGCTCTGCCAACTGAGCTAACCGGGCAACGCTGGTGGGGGAGCCAGGATTTGAACCTGGGTAGGCTGCGCCAACGGATTTACAGTCCGCCCCCTTTAACCACTCGGGCACTCCCCCGGGAGCGCGCCTGAGGCTACAGGAAAGCGGGGTGGCTTTCAACCAGCCGGGCGGCACCGGCAGCGGCCGGGCGGCGCGCCGGCGCAGCCGCAAGCGCGCCGCGAGCAGGCCTTTCCGCCGGATTGAGCGCCCTTCGCGCCTGTGGTACCTTAGTCATCCGCCGTGGCGGCGTAGCTCAGCTGGTCAGAGCAGCGGAATCATAATCCGCGTGTCGTAGGTTCGAGTCCTACCGCCGCTACCA
>JBAXRL010000299.1:0-4376 GCA_037131205.1 Actinomycetes bacterium
GGCCACGTCGTTGTCCTGCCAGAACGTGTCGCGGTAGATGAGGTGCAGGCCCTGGTTGTAACTGAACCAGTCGACCCAGCTGGCGTAGAGGCCGTTGTACTGGTAGCAGTTCTTGAGACTCGCGTCCGAGCCGTCGCGGGTGCGGTACTCGGCGATGTAGTAGTTGTCGGTCATGCTGGTCATCTCGCCATCGACACGCAGCCAGCCCTCGCTGGTGAAGTCGGCGGTGGGGAGGTCGGCGCCGCCGACCTTGAGATCGGTGACCTCCCAGCCCTTGTTGGCCACGCCAACGTCGGTGAAGTAGCGGAGCTGGAGCAGCACGCTCGCGCCGGCGTAGGCGCTGAGGTCGTAGGTCATGGTGTCGGCCCAGTGCTCGGTATCGGTACCGGTGAGAGCGTACTCACCCGGCTGGACCTCGACGGTGTTGCCCGGGCTCTGGACCGAGGCCCACGTGGCGCCGTCGTCCGCGGAGACGCGCACGTAACCGTAGTCGTAGTCTGCCTCGATGTCGTACCAGGTGCGCAGGGTGAGCACCGCCTGGTCGCCGCTGGGCACGGCTACCGCGGACTTCGTCGTGAGCCGGTTGTCGAGGTCGTTGCCCCTGCCCGAGTACCACTCGAGCGATCCGTCCTTGCCGCTCAATTCGACGACGTGCCTGCGCTTCGGCAGCGGGATCATGACGCCCGTCGAGCCGGCGGCGCCGATCGCGGCGGGCTGGAGCTTGAGCGTGGCCGTCGCGCCGCGCTTGACGACCTTTGGCGTGACGTAGCCGAGGGCGTACTTGTCCCACACGTTCATGGCGCTGGGCTGGCTGCCGAGGCCCCACTGGCGGCCCAGCCAGGAGCCGCTGGCCATGATCGTCCAGAAGCCGGAGCTGGCGTCGCCGGTGGCGCTGGAGTAGTCGTACTCGTCGGGAAGGCCGAGGTCGTGGGCGAACTCGTGGCAGAACACGCCCGCGTCGCCGTCCTCGGGGTTCATAGTGTAGCCGTCGACCCAGATGCCGGTCTTTTCGGGCCCCTGGCCCGCGGTGCCCGGCACCATGTAGCCCGGCCCGTCGCCGGGGCCGCCGCTGGTGTTCTCGAGGACGTCCCAGGAATGCGCCCAGATGGCGTCGGAGTCTTGCGCGCCGCCGCCGGCGGACTGGTCGCTGCCGGCGTGGATGAGGATCAGATGATCGACGTAGCCGTCGGCCTGGTAGAAGTCGTCGCCGGTGATGCCGTAGGGGTTCTCGTTGTCGTAGTCGGCCCACGGGAAGTCCGGGTTCTCGGCGGCGAACTCCGCGACGGCGTCGCGAGCGACGCGCCACACGGGGCCGGTGAGATCGTCCGTCGCGACGAAGGGGTCGCTGTCGGCGCCGTACCACGACTCCGGCATGTCGAGCTTGACCCACTCGGCGATGTCGCCGGAGACAGTGAACGTGCCGTGCGACTGCTCGAGGTACCAGTTGCGCATCGTGGTGTCGCTGCTGCCGAGGTAGCGGCCGGCGGCGTCGTAAAGCGGGTAGGAGTTGCCGAACAGCTCCTGCTGGTAGTGCATCTGCGAGAAGTCGCCGGGCCAGAAGGTGGAGTTGTCGTCGGGCGCCGGCGCCGGGATGGCGCCGTGCGCGGGGCCGGCGGTCATGGGCCCGGTAGGAGCGGGCGAGCCGTCCGGCCAGGCGGCGTCGCCGAACTCGACGAGGAGCACCAGTGTCTTGGTCGTGTACGTCTCGGTGGCGCCGGGGTCGTCGATGCGCCGTGCCAGAAAGCGCCCCAGCGACGTCTGCTTGCCGCGCAGGGTGCGCTGCACGAGCGGCGACTTGAGCTCGTAGCTCGGGCCGCTGCCATAAAGCGTGCCGACCGTGGCGCTCGTCATCTCCGGCGTGGCGTAGCTGGGGATGACGCCGAGCTCGACGAGGTGCTTTGCCAGGAGCACCTCGTTGGGCGGCATGGCGCCGGCCGGCGCTGCCACCAGGAGCATGAGCAGCGCTCCGAGCGCCGCACCGAACAGAGATCTCCGCATGATGGCCCCTTCGTCGCTGGTGGCTGCGAGCACGCCGCGCGAGAAACCGCGATCCCCGGTCCTTCGCGCGGCGCGTCTGTGGGACGAAGTCTACTCCTGAAGAAGCCCATCGGCGAGTCGCCGCCGTCGTCCCGTGACGGCGGGTCGGCCGAGGTGCGCGCGGCGGGAAGGAAGAAGGGCGGGGCTCCGTAGATGCCCCGCCCGTCTCGACGTCGCTTGCGTGCGGCGCGACCGCGCCGCGGGGTTCAGCCTCAGCCGAAGGGGCGGCCGCTCGAGGGCGCGCAGCCCGCGTCGGCGCCGCCGCCGCCGAGGTTGCGCAGGAAGCTCGAGAACTTCTGCCGCACGTCCTCGGAGCCGCACTCGGGGCACTTGCGATCCTCGTCCTTGAGGAATCCCTGACGGAACACCTCGAAGGCGTGATCGCACTTCTCGCAGATCAGATCGTAGGAAGCCATGGCACTCCAGGTCGGATGGTTTCATTATACCCTAGGGGGTATTATACCTTGACTGTGCCGGAACGCAAACAGCGGCCCAGCGGGTAAGCTCTGTTGAAAGACGCAGCGGGACCACCGCTCAACGTCTATTGTCGCACGCACAAGGGGAACTGATGCCCACGAAAAGGATCCGGCTCCTGCTCACGCTCCTCGCCGTCGTCGGGGCGGCGTCCGCCCTCGTCGCCTGCGGCGGCTCGGCCTCCGCGGCCTCCTCGGCGGACGTCCAGTTCCTGTCGCCCCAGGAATTCACCGTGGCCGATTACGCCGGCAAGCCGCTGGTGGTCAACTACTTCGGCTCGTGGTGCGGACCGTGCAATGCCGAGGCTCCGGACCTCTCCACGTTCGCCAAGGCGCAGAGCGGCAAGGCCGCCTTCGTCGGCGTCGCGGTCAACGACCAGCAGAGCGACGTCGTCGACTTCATGGCCCAATACGGGCTCACCTACCCGGTGGTGCTCGACGACAACAGCCTCAGCGCCGCGAACGGCATCAGTGGGGTGCCGACGACGATCTTCTACAACGCCGGCGGCCAGGAGGTCGACCGCATCGTCGGCGCGGCGAGCCTGGATCGATTCACCACGAGCTTCGCCAAGGCTCAGTGAGCGCGTTCCACCCGGCGCCTTCCGGGGAGCCGCCGGGAGCCGCCGGTGAGCGCAGATCAGTCGTCTTCCGGGGGCCGCTGTGAGCCGCCGGTGAGCGCCTCGGACCCTTGACCGCGGCGCAGATCACGACGCTCAGCCTGTCGGGCGTCGGCCTGGCGTTTCTCGCCGGCCTGCTCTCGTTCGTCTCGCCCTGCGTGCTGCCCCTCCTGCCGGTCTATCTGTCGTTCATCTCCGGCGTCGGGGTGGAGCGTCTGGGCAGCGAGCGCCGACGCCTGCTGTGGACCTCGCTGCTGTTTGTCGCCGGGTTCACTCTGGTGTTCGTGGCGATGGGCGCCGGCGCCGGCGGCGTCGGCCGGCTGCTCATCCGCTACCGCCACGAGCTGACCATCGCCGCCGGCGCGTTCATCGCCGTCAGCGGCCTCGTGGTGGCCGGCGTCATCCATCTGCCCAAGCCGGTCATGCGGATGACGCCCCGGCACGCCGGCGCCGGCGGCGCCTTTCTCACCGGCGTGGCTCTCGCCATCGGCTGGACGCCGTGCGTCGGCTACGTGCTCGGCGCCATCCTCAGCATGGCGGCCTCGAGCCAGAGCGCCGTGGCCGGCTCGCTGCTGCTGCTCGTCTACTCGGTCGGCCTCGGCGTGCCGTTCATCCTCGCCGCCCTGGCCTTCGACTGGATGAACACGCGCCTCGGCGTCGTCAAGCGGCACTACCGGGCCATCCAGATCGGGGCCGGGGCGCTGCTGGTCGTCTTCGGGGTGCTGATGATGCTCGGCGTGCTCGAGCAGATGGGCCGCTGGCTACCGGCCTTCAGCCCCGGCGGGCTCTGAGGCGGTATCCTTGGCGCCATGAGCGCCCGCCACCGCATCCCAGACGTCACGCCGGAGGGACGCGCCGCCGGCGAAGCGCTGCGGCGCGCGGCCGCCGGCGCCGTGTCCTCGTCGCCGCTGACGCGCTGGCTCTATTCGACCGACGCCTCGATCTACCGCGTCGTGCCCGACGTGGTGCTGATCGCGGCGGAGGTCGCCGACCTGCACGCCGCGGCGGCGGTCGCCGCCGAGCACGGCGTGCCGCTGGTCGCCCGCGGCGCCGCCACCAGCGTCGCCGGCCAGGCTATCGGGCCGGGCATCGCCGTCGATTGCTTCAAGCTCGACCGCATCCTGGCCATCGATCCGGAGCGGCGCACCGCGCGCGTGGAACCGGGCGTGATCCAGGCGTCGCTGAACCGCGCCGCCGCGGCCTTCGGCCTCGAGTTCGGGCCGGACACCTCCACGGTGGACCAGGCCAC
>JBAXRL010000300.1:0-4359 GCA_037131205.1 Actinomycetes bacterium
CGTCGCTCGAGCTCCTGCACGACCTTGGAGACGTACCCGGGGCTCAGGCCCACCTACTCGGCGATCGATGAGGATGCCCGCATCGGTGATCCAGAGCTCGCTTGAACACCCCAGTTGGCGACCGCGCAGCAGCTCAATGGCCTCCTGCAGCCTCGCCTGGCTGCCCATGTCCCTGTTGTACTCGATGAGCACGTTGAGTCGCCGCTTGCCGATCTGCACCCACGCCTCGAAGTCAGCGCGTCGCTCTCTGGAACGCTCCTCGTGGGCGACCTCCACCCGCGCAGACGGGAACAGCCGCTGCAACGCGGATTGAACCTCGCCGACGCTGGGGTAGCTGTCGAGCTTGTTTCCTTCAACAAACATGTTTCCCAAACGGGAAACAGTAGACAGCTAGGAAACAGAAGATGCCACAGGCTGGCCTGCCCGCCCCCCGCGGGTATAGCTTTCTGGCCGAGTGCATCTCGCCGACCAAAGGAGGACCTCGGGGCTCATGGCACGCACATGGCTTTCGATTCAGGTGGAACTGGTGTCCGGACATGGCGAGCACCTCTGGCCGCGGCCGGGCCGGATCTTCGCGGCCGCGCGCTCCCACACCTTCGCCCAGCTCTCCGAGGCCATCGACGACGCGTTCGCCCGTTGGGATCGCGCCCACGTGCATGACTTCAACCTCGCCGACGGGACGCGCCTGACAACGCTCTACGAGGACTGGGAGGAATTCGGACCTGCGACTGACGATCGCAGGGCAAGGCTCAGTCGGCTTCAGCCCGGCGAGCAGTTCGTCTACGTGTTCGACTTCGGCGACGATTGGACGCATCTCTGCACCGTCGGTGAGAGGCGCATCGACCCGCTCGACATGCTCGGGATCGTCCCCCTCGCACCACTCCCGTACTGGGGCTGGGGCGACATCCCCGACCAGTACCGCCGCCTGTGGGACGGCGACGACGGGGAGTCGGACCCGCCGGATGATCCCGGGCTCACCGACCTGCCGCCGCTGCGGCCGTGGTGGGGGCCCCAGGATCGGTAGCACAGCGGATCCGCCGCGGCCCTGGTCGTGGCGCACGCCTTCGGTTCACCCAACGTCACCTTGCCGGTGCGTTCCGTTGGGGTATACTGGATTCAAAGGTTCCACCCCGGCGACAAGAGGCCATGGGCCTCTTCCGAAAGGATAGCTGGGGTGGTCGCGTTTCTGAGGTCGGCCCAGCCAGGTCACCCGGCGTGCACAAGGCGGGCTTCGACCCAGGCGACACCAGCGTCGGCCATGATGCGGTACGAGCGATCGTCTGCACGCTCCCACTTGCGGTACTCCAGTCTGCACGTTCTGCCCGCGCCACGAAATGCGGATCTGTGCAGGAACCCCGACTACGCAGCCGACAAGTTGCCGACGTAGCGACGCTGACTACGCCGATCGGACTCGGTGCCATCACGGCCTCGCATACTTGACAGTCATGATTCTAAGCTTGACAATCAATGCCCCAAGACTTGACAAGCAGGGAGGGCCTCCTTGACGGGAGTCCGGGCACGCGGCGAGGAAGTTCGCCGCTTCATCATCGCATGTGTCGGCGAGCACCCCAGAGATATCAGCCGCGTGGTGTCTCAGAAGTTCGGCATCTCGCGACAGGCGGTCAATCTGCATCTCAAGAGGCTCGTCAGCGAGGGCGCTCTCGAAGCCAAGGGCGCCACCAACAACCGCACGTATGCACTGGCGCCCCTTCTCTCATGGAGACAGGTCTACTTCATCGCGGAGCAGCCGACCGAAGACCGCGTGTGGTACCGAGACATCGCCCCCCACATCGGGTCCGTTCCCCAGAACGTCTCAGACATCTGGCACTACGGCTTCACCGAAATGTTCAACAACGCCTTGGAGCACTCGGAAGGTACAGCCGTCGCGGTCGATCTCGAGAAGACCGCGGCCGGCACCGATCTCACCATCTCCGACGACGGTGTCGGCATCTTCCGCAAGATCCAGGCCGCGCTCGGTCTCGAAGACGCACGGCACTCCGTGCTCGAGCTCGCCAAGGGCAAGTTCACCACTGACCCTGCGCATCACAGCGGCGAGGGCATCTTCTTCTCGTCGCGTATGTTTGACGAGTTCGTCGTTCTCTCTGGCGAGGTCTTCTTCGCGCACGCGTTTCCGAGTGTGGAGGACTGGATTCTGGAGCGCGAGCGATCCGTGATCGGCACGCTCGTCAGTATGAATCTGAGCAATCACACGGCGAGAACGACGAAGAAGGTCTTCGATCGATTCACGACGGGCGATGACGACTACGGCTTCACGAAGACCGTCGTCCCCGTCGACTTGGCACGCTATGGCGATGACAAGCTCGTCTCACGCTCGCAGGCTCGTCGCCTCTTGGCGAGAGTCGATCGCTTCAGGACTGTCGTCCTCGACTTCCAGGGCGTCGACGCGATCGGACAGGCGTTCGCCGACGAGGTGTTTCGAGTCTTCCCGAGCCTGCACCCAGAGGTCAAGGTCGCCGAAATCAATGCACGCTCCGCCGTCAAACGGATGATCAGTCGCGCGCGCAGCGCCTCGCAGGAGTCAACCAACAGCCCCACGCCAGAGTCCGAAGGCGATCAGATGAGCCTGCTCTAGCCATGCGTCGTGGCCTGCCCTGAACGGCGGCGAACGACCAGTTCCCCCCTTGACAGCCAGATGCAGGGAAGTTCTTGGAGGCGGCGATCGGAGTTGAACCGATGATGGAGGTTTTGCAGACGCCATGCGACGATGTTAGGAGGTAGTCTGCGAGGTTCCTCAGTGCTGCACAATCCAGGTTCCGGACAGGCTCGGTGGTGCGGCGTACTTACACGTGATGGGCCGTGGCGAGGCGTCTCGTCGGCAGCGCGTCGGCAGGTTGACGGCCGTCGGCAGGGCGGCCATTGACGACCTTGTTTCCCGGGAGTACCATGTTTCCTGTCACAGGAAACACTCACTAATTAGGAAACATTATGCGGAGAGTATCCGACCTCATCATGCAGGCAGAACGACTCCTGGCGGATAGCCTCGGCCAGGGCTGGGGAGTTCTTCGCTTCGACGAGCCCGTTCGCGGGCCGGGCACCCTGCAGCCCGACGCGATCTTCAGCATCACCGCCCCCGATGGCGGCAATGCCCTCCAGATGGCGGAGGCCAGGCAGCGCGTCTTCCCGCGCGACGTCCGCGCGTGGCTGCGTGAATTGTCCCCAGCGCCGCCCGACTCCACCTACCTGCTGGTCGCGCCGTTCCTCAGCCCTCGAGCACGGACTCTCCTCGAAGAGGCCGGCGTGAACTACCTGGACATGACCGGCAACATGCTGGTTCGAGCCGCACGCCCGAGTATCTTCCTTCGCCAGCAGGGCCCCGACAAGGACCCCACACCGGCCGCCGAACCCGTGAGGTCGCTCCGCGGGGGGAAGGCGGCGCGCGTTGTACGAGCGCTGTGCGACTACCGGGAGCCCGCCACGTCGCGGTGGGTCGCAGCACGGGCTGGGGTCAGCCCCGGCTACGTTTCCAAGATCATCGGCCTCCTCGAACGAGACGCGCTCGTGGAGCGCGAGGGACGGGGGCCCGTGCAGCCGATCACGCGGGTGCTGTGGGCGGACCTCATCCGTCGCTGGAGCGCCGACTACCGCATGCTCGAGTCGAACGCCGCGCGGCTCTTCCTCGCCCCCCAGGGCGTCCCCGCATTCCTGCGCGACGTTGCCGGCTGGGCAGCGCACACGCCAGGTGGCCGCTACGCCGTCACGGGTTCCTTCGCCGCCGCCGAACCGGCGCCGGTCGCGCCACCATCGCTGCTCGTGTGCTACGTCGACGCCCCTCTCGGCGTCGCAGAGAAGACCGGGCTCATAAGAGCGACGGGCGCCGGCAACGTCTACCTCTGCGAGCCCCTCGACCCCATCGCCTTCGAACGTACCTGGACGCAGGGCGACGTGACCTACGCAGCGCTCGCACAGGTGGCCATAGACTGCCTGACCGGCCCCGACCGCATGCCGGCCGAAGGAGAGGCACTGCTCGAGTGGATGGCCGCCAACGAAGCCGCGTGGCGACTCGATGGGTGAGCGCGCCACACATGACCCCCCGTACGTCGCCGCCCGCCGCGTGCGTCAGTAGCGCTTCACCGTCTCTGCCCGAGCTGCTCGGCGGATGCCACTCCGGTTCTGCTGGTCCTCAAGCATCCGCTGGCGCGTGAGTCCGTCGCCAAGATCATCTCGCAGCCAGGCGACGCAGTCTTCGGTGGCCAGACTCGTTTCGATACCGGCCAACGATGCAGCCTCGCACCAATCTTCAATAATGTCCGCTTCTTCGTAGACACCCCCGGTCACCGCCTGGATGTCGTGGGTCGGGACAACGACTCGGGTGTCGTAGTGCACGCGGCGCTGAAGAAG
>JBAXRL010000301.1:0-4359 GCA_037131205.1 Actinomycetes bacterium
CTCGTCAAGGCCGGCGTGCCGGTGCTGATCCTGCCCATGCCGCTCACCGGCACGACCTCGCCGATGACCGTGCTCGGTACGAGCATCATCAACATGGCGGAGCTGCTCAGCGCAGTGGTGCTCTTTCAGCTCGCGCAGCCGGGCTGCGGGCTCATCTCCGGGGTGGGCGCAGCGGCCGCCGACATGCGCACCGGCGCCTACCTCTGCGGCGCCCCCGAGGTCGGGCTCATCAATCTGATCTGCATCGAGATGAGCCGTTTCTACGGGCTGCCGGTGACCGGCAGCGCCGTGACCAGCGACGCCAAGGCGAGCAACCTGCAGGCCGGCTCCGAGGGCATGCTCACGGGCCTCGCCGGCGCCCTCGCGGGGGCCGACAGCCTGCTGGCCTTCGGCCTGATGGACGGCGCCGAGACGGTGAGCCTGGCCAAGGTCATCATGGACTGCGACGTCGTAGGCATGATCAGGCGATTCATGCGCGAGGATCCCGTGGACGCCACCACCGCGCTCAGCGGCGACATCGCCGCCGTGGGGGTGGGCGGCCACTTCCTGGGCGCTAAGAGCACGCGGCGGTTCTACCACGCGGGAGAGCTCTGGCAGCCGCGCGTCTTTCAGCGGGCGCCCTTCGAGACCTACGCCGGCAGGAGTCTGGCGCAAGACGCCGCCGCACAGGCTCGGGAGCTCATGGCCGCCCACACTGTGCCGCCTTTGGCGGACGATGTCGTCGCCGAGATCGACCGCGTGATCGAGCGCTACGCACGCAGCGTGGGCGCGCCGCAGGCGCGCGTGCGCTGGCGCGAGCAGTCATGAGCGGCGCTCACGTGAGCATCTCGCGTACTGAGGACATGGCTGCCGTCCGTCGTCTGGGCGTCGCCTGCGGGCTGGAAGACTCCGGGCGCCGCGACGGGCAGGTCGAGGCGGCCTGGGCCGCCTTCGCCGGTGAGAGCCTCGTGGGCGCCATCGTCCTGGAGCGCGATCAGGGTCTGGAGGTGGTCAATTGGATGGCGGTGGACGACGCCTGCCGGCGCCGCGGGATCGCCGGCCGCCTGTATGCGGCGCTGGAGCGCGAAGCGCTGGCCCGCGGCATCACCCGCCTCTGGGTGACGGCGCGCACGCCGGCGTTCTTTCTGTCACAGGGCTACACTGCCGCCCCCCAGGGCGAGGCGCGCGGTATCCTCTTGGGCGAGTGCCCGCGCTGCGCGCAGTTCGGCCGCGGCTGCGAGCCGCAAGCGCTGACGAAACGCATCGACGACAGCGGCCCGCCGGGCGGGCCGCGGAGCGAGGGGGAGACGTGACACGACCGCGACTGAGCTACCTGACCGACGCCGACAAGGAGCTCGTCCACGAACAGACCCTGCGCGTGCTCGCCGAGGTCGGCGTCTGCTACGGCACGCCGACCCTGACGGCGCTGCTCGCCGAGGCGGGCGCGATCGTGGACGCGGAGGCGCTCACCGTCAAGCTGCCATGGGAGCTCATCGAGCATTGCCTGAAGATGCTCCCGCGTGACATCCATCTGGCGGGGCGCGACCCCGCCTACGACTGCTGGATCAACGATCAGGGGATGCTGTATACGAGCGACGGGGCCGCCACCTACATGCTCGACGACCTCAGCGGCGAGCGGCACGAAGGCACCAGCGCCGATCTGGCGACGATGATGCGCCTCTACGACGCGGTGCCCGAGATCGACTTTACGTGGGCGACCATCACTCCCGGCGACATCGACGCGCGCCTCGGTAACCTCGAGATGGCGCGCATCACGTACCAGAATTCCCGCAAGCACCTGCAGGACGAGGTCCGGCGCCCCGATCAGGCGCCCGTGTTCATCGAGATGCTCCAGGCGATCGCCGGGGCGCCGCTTCGCGAGCGCCCGATCTGGTCGGCCACCAACTGCACGATCGCCCCGCTGCAGCACGACGCCGAGATGACCGAGGCGCACATCCTCATGGCGCGGGCCGGCTGCCCGGTCTTCGTGCTGCCGATGCCGCAGATGGGCACCACCGGGCCGATGAGCGTGCTCGGCACGAGCATCCTCAACATGGCCGAGCTGCTGAGCGCGGTGGTGCTGTTCCAGCTCGCGGCCCCCGGGTGCGCGATGGTCTCTGCCGTCGGCTCTGCGGTCGCGGAGATGCGCAGCGGACTGTACCTGTCGGGGACGCCCGAAGACGGGCTCATCAACCTGACCTGCATCGAGATGAGCAGGTTCTACGGGCTGCGCAGCCAGGGCAGCGCCGTGAGCTGCGACGCCAAGGCCTGCGACCTGCAGGCCGGCGCCGAGGGCATGCTCACGGGGCTGGCGACGGCTCTCGCCGGGGCCGACGTCATGCTCGCCTTCGGCCTCCTGGACAGCGCCCAGACGGCGAGCCTCGCGAAGACGGTGCTCGACGCCGACACGGTCAACGCCATCGAGCGCTTTCTGCGCGACGACCCGGTCGACGAGGCGCGAGCGCTGGTCGACGACATCGTCGCGGTGGGCATCGGCGGGCACTTCCTGACGCGCAAGAGCACGCGGCGGTTCTATCGTGCCGGCGAGCTCTGGCAGCCGCGGCTCTGGCGCCGGGAGTCGTTCGAGCACTACGTCGACACTCCGCTGGTGAAGGACGCCTGGGAGCGTGCCCACGAGCTCATCGAGAGCAACGACGTGCCGCCGCTGCCCGAAGACGTGCAGCGGCACGTCGATGCGCTGATCGCCGGCTACCTGCGCAGTCGCGGGTGAGCCGGCCGGGCCGCGCCGGCGAGACGCCGGTGCGGCGAGGCCGGGCGGGGTGAACCCGGCGGTCCAGGTGCTCGAGCGCGTTGACGGGCGTAGCGGTGAGCTGGCGCTGCGTCGCAGCGGCGCCGATCTCGAGGTGATCCTGAACGGCGCCTTTCTCATCTCCACGGCCAACGACGCCTCCAGCCGCGCCATGGTGTCGGCCGCCCTGCCGCACCTCGCCGGCGACGCCCTCGAGGTGCTCATCGGCGGCCTGGGTCTGGGCTACGCGCTCGACGAGGCGCTGGCTTGCGAGCGCGTCGCGCGCGTGACCGTGGCCGAGTACGAGCCCGACATCGTGCGCTGGTTGCGCGCCTACGGGGAGGGGCGCGCGGAGCGCGCCGCCGCAGGCGCGCGCGCCGGACGCGCCTTGATCGAGGTCGTGGACGTGGCCGACGTGCTGGCCGCTCGACCCGGGGGCTTCGACCTGATCTCGCTCGACACCGACAACGGCCCCGGGTGGCTGGTACGCGAGGCCAACGCCGGCCTCTATTCAGAGGCCGGCGTGCAGCTCGCGCGGCGCGCCCTGCGGCCCGGCGGGGCCGTCGTCTTCTGGTCGCCGGACCGCTACGCCGGCTTCGAGCAGGTGCTGGCCGCCGTCTTCGCCCGCGTGCTGCCGGTGGCGGCCTTCGACGTCGTGCAGGGCCGCCGTCACGAGTACACGATGTACGTGGGCCTGCGGGACGATGCCCGCGGCGGGGTAGACTAAGCGCAGCGGCGGAAGGAGGCGGCATGGGACTCACGGGGACGGAGCCCGGCGAGATCGCCGGGGCGTTGAGCGAGTCGCGTCCAGATACGCATCCGCCGAATCTCGACTTCGCCGATCTTCAGGGCCTGATCCTGGCGCTCCCCGACTTCGACGGCGACCCCGATGAGGCTGCTGAGACCAGGCTCGAGGCCGTCGTGGCGGCGTGGCATGACCAGCGCTGACGAGGTTTCCCTGGGGCTGTTTCCGCTGGGCCTGGTGCTGCTGCCCGGCGAGATCGTGCCGCTGCACATCTTCGAGGAGCGCTACAAGCTGCTCGTGCAGGAGAGGCTCGACGGCGGCGAGCTCGGCATCGTCCTGGTGGAGGACGGCGCGCTCCGCGAGTGCGGGTGCAGCGCCCGCGTGGCCGAGCTCCTCGAAGAGCTCGACGACGGGCGCCTCAACATCCTCCTCGAGGGCGGGCGGCGCTTTCGCCTGCTCGAGCTGCGCCCCCCGGACGATCCGCAGACCGAGTACCTCAGCGGCCTCATCGAGTACTACGAGGACGAGGAGCCCGAGGCGCCGACCGAGCTGCGCGCCGGCCTGCTGGAGGTCTTTCGCAAGATGCTCCTGCTGATGGACGTGGAGTCGCCGAAGGAGCCTGGCGGCGACGGTCCGCTGTCGTTTCGCGTGGCGGCCGCCTTCGACTTCGGCGCGCCGCTCAAGCAGGAGCTGCTCGAGGCGCTCAGCGAAGCACAACGCCTGGAGACCCTGCTCCGCGTGATGGAGGCGCTGCTGCCTCAGCTCAAGCTGCGCAAGGAGCGCGAAGCAGCCATCCGCGGCAACGGCAAGGGATACTGAGGGGAACACAGCCCTCCGTCCCCACGCCTTCACCGGCCGCGAGTCGCTGGCCCGCACACGTCGTCTC
>JBAXRL010000302.1:0-4350 GCA_037131205.1 Actinomycetes bacterium
GTGCCCGTCTGGCTGGGCGACTCCGTGCAGTGGCGCACCGCGGGCACCAGCCTCTGGGCACACGAAGGACTCACGATCGGCATCGACGATGACGTTCAGCTCTGGGCCAGCAGCCTCCACTTCCCCAGCCGCCTGCTCAGCGACGCCCCCGCCTTCGACCGCCTCGTCGAAGAGCTCGCGCACCGCGCGGCCGCTCGCGAACCTGGTTCCACGCCGCCCTCACTGGCGACCACCTTCAGCCGCTTCGCCGTGCACCCCGACGACCAGGAAGCAGTGCAGGCCACGTTCGCCACGATGTGCCGCTTGCAGGACGAAGGCCGCGACCACGTCTGGTCGTTCTACGTGCGCAACCTCGCGCGGCCCTTGTGGCTGAGCCAAACGGAGAACCGCGTCGACTGCATCGTCGGCAACCCGCCCTGGCTCGCCTACCGCTTCATGACCATCGAGATGCAAGTCGCCTTCCGCGAGATGAGCGAAGAACGCGGTCTGTGGGCCGGGGCGTCGGTGGCGACGCACCAGGACCTCTCGGGGCTCTTCCTGACCCGCGCTGTGGAGCTGTACCTGAAGCCGGGCGGTCGCTTCTCGCTGGTCATGCCGCTGGCGGCTCTCTCGCGCCGCCAGTTCGCGGGCTTGCGCACGGGTCACTGGGAGACGCCCACGCGCGGGGCCAAGGTGGCGTTCGGCACACCTTGGGACCTCCACCAGATCAAACCCAATCTGTTCCGCGTACCGCCGAGCGTCATCAGCGGCACGCGCTCAAAGCCCTCGGAGCTCGCGGTCCCCTTGCCCAGCGAGGCCGAGAGCTGGAGCGGCCGGCTGCCCGGCCGCGGCATCTCTTGGGAGTTGGCCGCGCCGCACGTCACGCGCACGGCGGCAGGCGTGGAGGTCGCCCGCGACGCGCCGGCCAGCCCGTATCACTCACGCTTCACGCAAGGGGCGACGCTCGTGCCGCGCTTCCTGCTCATGGTCGAGGACGCGCCGTCCTCGCCCATCGGCGTCGCCGCCGGCAGACGCGCGGTGCGCAGCATGCGCAGCGCTAACGAGAAGCTGCCCTGGAAACACCTCCCGGCGCTGCAAGGCGCGGTGGAGCAGGAGTTCGTGCGACCGGTGCACCTGGGCGCAACGCTGCTGCCGTTTCGCCTCTTGGAGCCCTGGCTCGGCATCGTCCCGTGGGACGGCACCACGCTGCTGGACAGCGCCAATCCGCACCTTGACGCCTACCCCGGGCTCGCCGACTGGTGGACGCGCGCCGAGGCCGTGTGGGACGAGAACAAGGGCGAGAGCCGGCTGACTCTGCTAGAACAACTCGACTTCAGGAACAAGCTCTCGCTTCAGTTCCCCACGCCCTCGCACCGTGTCCTCTACACCGGTAGTGGGCAGTACTTGGCGGCCGTGCGCCTCAACGACGCCCACGCGATTGTCGACAAGAAGCTCTACTGGGCGGCAGCTTCCGACATTGGCGAGGCTCGATACTTGACCGCCATCCTGAACAGTCCGGCACTTACAGGGTTGCTCGCGCCGATGCAGTCGCGCGGCGAGCACAACCCACGCGACTTCGACAAGCTGGTGTGGCGCCTCCCGATCCCAGTCTTTGATCCTGAGAGCGCGGACCATCTGCAGCTCGTCGCGCTGGCCGCCCAGGCGGAGACGCTTGCCGCGGAGACTGACGTCACCGGCAAGCGCACCTTCCAGGCGCAGCGCCGCCTGATCCGCGAAGAGCTCGCGCGCGTAGGCATCGCTGACGCGATCGACGCGCTCGTCCTTCGCCTCCTCTCGGCAGAGTAGTCGCCACCCGCCAGACTCGCCGCCGGCAGCATTCAACGCGGCGTCGCACCATCCGCGGATATACTGAAGGTGCGAATCAATCGGGGGGCGATGTGAACCACAGCCAGGATGACCCGGTCCTCGACGAGGCCACACGGCGGCTTGTCAAGGAATTCAGCCCGAGCAAGGTCTACCTGTTCGGATCGAGAAGTCGCGGCGACGCCACGCCTGACAGCGACTACGACTTCATGGTTGTCGTCTCGTCGAGCGAAGAGCGCCCCCTGAGAAGAGCCCAGAAGGCATACCGCGCTCTGCGGGGTCTGGGTATCTCCAAAGACGTCATCGTAACCACCGCGGACCGCTTCGACCGTATGAAGACTCTGGCGGCCTCTCTTGAGCACGAGGTCGCCACCGAGGGCCTCCTGCTCCATGGATGACGGCCTCCGCGAGCTTGTTGGCGCCTGGCTCACCAAAGCCTCGCATGATTTGCGCGCGGCTGAGCGACTCGTGCCGAACGACGATGAGGGAGACTATGAACCGCTTTTCAGCGCAGCAGCCTTCCATCTCCAGCAGGCTGCCGAGAAGACGCTGAAAGCGTACTTGGCGAGCCGTTCGGTGCGTTTCGCGAACATCCACGACTTGAGCAAGCTCCTCGCTCTCGCAGAGACGATCGAGGTGGATTTCAGCCAACTGGCAGACGCCGCTGAAACCCTTGCTCCTTGTGCGGTGGAGATCCGCTATCCTGGGGACTGGGACGATCTCACTCGCGACGAGTACTCAGAGGTAAAGCATGCGGCCGAGGAGATAGTCGAGCTCGTCACCGAGCGCATAGAAACCGACCAGAACCAGGTCAGTCGTACCAACTGCCCCGGCCACCGCCGTGCCGGGTGATGTGGCCCTGTGCGACCAGCGCGCGGAAGTGCTGCTTCAGGGTGTTGCGACTCGCGCCGGTCAGCCGGATGACATCGCCCATCGTGACCCTGCCTCGCTCGCGGGCGAGCTCGACGATCTGCAGTGACAGCTCCGGCAGCGGCGCGAGCACCAGCTTCTCGCGCTCGACCTTCGTGTTGAGGCGTCGCACCTGCTCGGCCAGCGAGCGCAGGAAGAACACCAGCCACGGTTGCCAGTTCGGCCCGTCGGAGCGGATCGTCCCTTGCGTCTGCCGCAGCGCGAGGTAGTAGGCCTCCTTGTTCTGCTCGATCACGCCTTCCAGCGAGCTGTAGGGCACGTAGGCGTAGCCCGCCTGCAGGAGGAGCAGCGTGGTCAGCACTCGGCTGAGCCGCCCGTTGCCGTCCTGAAACGGGTGGATCTCCAGAAAGACGACGACCCACAAGCCGATCAGCAGCAGCGGGTGCAGGCGCTCCGCACCGCGCTCCTCCTGCATCCAGGTCACCAGCTCCGTCATCAGGCGAGGCGTGTCGAAGGGTGTCGCCGTCGCGAACACGACGCCGATCTGCACACCGCTCTCGTCGAAGGCGACAACACTGTTGGAGGAAGTCCTGTAGTTGCCGCGATGCCACGCGTCCTTTTCGCTGTAGACCAGCAGGTCGCGGTTCAGCTGCTTGATGTGGTTCTCGCTGAGCGTGATTGCCTGCCACGACGAAAACACCATCTCCATCAGCTCGGCGTACCCCGCCACTTCCTGCTCGTCCCGCGTGGCGAAGGTCTTGATTTGCAGGTTCGACAGCAAGCCCGCGACCTCCCGGTCCGACAGGTTGCCGCCCTCGATACGGGTGGATGAGCCGACGCTCTCGATGGTCGCCACGCGCCGCAGTGCCGACAGACGATCCGGCGCCAGCGTGCCCAAGGCACGCCACGCGCCCTTGAACTCGTCGATCGTAGCGATCAGGCGCAGGATCTCAGGGGTGATCTGCAGAGTGTCGGCGCGGATCATGAAACCAATACTACGCCCAATCACACCCATTATCCAGAATGACGAACGCCCCACGTCGGCGTAGCGGAACGTCGTCGGGGGATGCCGGATGCAGTCGCTCACCATCTCGCGCTTCGCGCCACGCGGCCCGTCCCCATCTGTCCGACTCTTTGCTCGAGCTCCAGGTACGCGGCGATCAGGATGCCGTGTGAGTACTGCAGCCAGGGCGCCAGGTCGTGGCGGCCTTCATGCCGGCCCTCCGACGACGCTTGCAGCGCCTCGTAGCAGGTCTCCCTGGTGTCTTCGATGACCTCCTCGAGACTGACGTAGCGCGCGGCCGTGAAGACGCCCTCGGGCCGCCGGCGCAACCTTCCTCAACGCCAGCGCAACACGCCCTTCATCTTCGTCGGGCAGACTGCTTATCAAGCCATGAAACGGCAAAGACGGCTGCCCCCCGGCCGTCGGGACCCGACTGATGTACGGTGCGCCCCCACCGAGTCGGCGTCCCACTTGCCCGGGCGAGTCACCTCCTGCGCCCGGGAGCCGCTGGCCCCACATGGGCCGCGACGACTGCCCCCCAGTCGTCGCGGCCCGTCCCTCTTCTTGGGCGCGAACCGCAGCGTCCGGCGGGTCTCGTCTGCGTCGCCCGCTGCAAACGCGCTGCGGCATCCTTCTGTGCCGGCGGCGCGTCGGCCGGCGCGGCCGGCCGGCGC
>JBAXRL010000303.1:0-4340 GCA_037131205.1 Actinomycetes bacterium
CAGGATCATGTTCATGATGGCGATCACGTAGGCGAGCGACTTCTTCTCCTTGCCGGAGAAGGTGCGCTCCTGCAGGGTGCGGTCCTGCGCGGTGGTGAGGTCGGGGTTGGTCGCCTTGAGGTAGTCGTAGGCCTCGCAAGGGAAGCCCGCCGAGCCGACGGCGCCGTCGTAGATGGTCTCGCCGAGCTGGGGGCTCGTCACCTTGACCATGGCGCGGAGCAGCGGGCGCGGGGTGTAGTGCTCGCCGCCGTTGCGCCCGGCGTTGCCCATGTTGCGGATCCTGGCCTCGTGGAGGTAGCTGAGCTCGTGCTTCCCGGCCTGCGAGCGAAAGCGCAGCTCGTCGATGTGATCGATGATCTCGCGCATGTTGTAGCCGCTTTCGATCTTGTACTCGATGGTGTTCGGCCCGGTGGCCCGCTGGCGGAAGCCGTGCAGGTACGGGAACAGCTTCGCGTTGACGAAGTCGCGCAGGTCGTCGCCGGTCATGGTGTCGTTGTAGTCGATCGCGCCGGCCGCGTCCTTGGGCGCCGCCCAGGTCTCCCAGCGGTAGGGCTCGTCGAGGATGTAGCCGTAGGCCCTGCCCTCGAGCGCGGCCTGGTCGGCGAGGTCCTGCTCGAGGCCGTCGAGGTACTTCAGGAACAGCAGCCACGACGTCTGCTCGGTGTAGTCGAGCTCGCTGCTGCAGCCCGCCTCTTTCCACAGGACGTCGTCGATGTTCTTGAAGGCTTGCTCAAACACGGGCGCCTACCTTCGGGCAGCTACCTCGGGCCACGGAGCGTCTCCCGCGGCAGCCGGCGCCGGACCCCTCGCGGCGCGGCCTCGTCGCACGGTCTTCCGTCCACCGATGACGTATCGGCGGGAAGAACGTGCTACGCCGCCGCCCCGGACCAGGGCTTGATCCGGCTCAGCGTCTCGACGAGAACCTCCTCGGCCACCTCACTGTCGTACGCAGCCTGCGTGCGCCTCCCGGCGATCTGCGACTGCCGAAGCTTGCGTCGGGCGACCGACTCGATGCTCTCGAATCGCCCGACCCAAGGGCCGCGGGCGCGAGTCTGGGTATCCGCATCCCCGAACGAGTCGATCACGGCAAGAAGAGTAACTCGCCGCATGCACAACGTAGAGCATGGCGCTTTGCGGGCAGGGGCTCACGAGAATCCCGGGGAGGTCGTCAGCGCCGGTGGACGGCTCTGTGCGCGACGGCGCGGATCATCTTGAGCGACTCTCGGTCGTCCTTGTTGAACCCGGCGGAGCAGGTCTTCCGCACCTGCTCGATGGACTCGAGGAACTGCGCCCAGCCGTCGGTCAGCCCGTTGAGGCAGCCGTAGCCTTCCCTCAGCTCGTGCGCGGCCTGCTCGTGGCCGTCGCGCTCCAGCTTGGCGACGAAGGCCCTCACCGCCGCGAAGTACTCCTGCAGCGTCGGGGGTTGCGAGCGAGTCACGCGGTGGTGGCCCCGGGGACGAGGATGCCGCCGGCAACGGTCGCGGCATCCCCGGTGTAGTCGCCCAGCATGCGGATGTCGTCGAAACCGGCGAAGCCGGCGAGCGCCGGCGTGGCCCCGCGCGCGTGGCGCCGGGTCAGCTGCCCGTCACCCATCTGTGTGGACCTCAGTCACCGTCCACGACCCTGGCCTCCACCTCCAGGCGCACCATATTCACGTGGGTCACGCCCTCGGCGTCGGGCGGGCACGCAGCAACGTAGGCGGCGGCCACGTCATCGAGGAAGGCGTCGCGAAGCTCCACCGGAAGGCGGTCTGTGTACGGGAACCAGGTGGTGCGCAGCCAGCCCACAAAGGCCGCGGGGCCGACGTGCCGCATGTCTTTGGGGATGAGCTCCGCGCGCGCGACGCGGAAGCCCGCGCGCGGCAGCCACGCCTCGTAGTCCTCGGGGCTGTAGAAGTGGTACGGCGGCGCGAAGCCGGAGAAGAAGCCGCGCCAGCGGGGGCGCGCGATGACCTCGTCGACCACCGCCAATGCCTCCCGGATGTTGCCGCGGCCGCCCATCTGGAAGAGGAGGCGGCCGCCCGCCCGCAGGCTACGCTGCACGCCACGCAGGATCGCCTCGTGATCGTCCATCCAGTGCAGCGCGGCGGTCGAGAAGGCGACGTCGAAGGCGCGCGGCAGCTCGAGACGGGTGGCGTCCATCTGGCGGAAGCTCAGGGTGGGATGATCCGCGGCCGGGAACTGCTCGTTGGCCAAGGCGATCATGCTCGCCGACCTGTCGACGCCGAGGACGCTCCCTTTGGGAAGCCGCTCGGCGATCTGTGCCGTCGGCCGGCCGTCGCCGCAGCCGACGTCGAGCACCGCCTCGTCGCCACGCAGATGCAGCTTGGCGATGAGCTCGCGCGCCCACTCCTGCTGCGCGGCCGAGTGGGCGGCGTAGTCGCGCGCGTCCCAGTCAGTCCCAGCGCTCATCGCGCCCCTCGTCTGACGGCGAGGCCTTCACTCCCTGAACCCGTGCCCTGCCTCACGGCCTCGGCTCGTTCTCGTCGATGAGTTGCGCCACCAGCGCCGAATCGAGATAGGCGCGCACCTCGACGATCGTCTGGCCGGCGAAGCGGCAGACCCAGCAGTAGCGGTTGGCGAACGGCTTGCCGTTCAGGGCCGTGGACAGCGCTTCCAGCTCCACCACAGCCCACACGCCCTGCACGATCAGGTGGGTGACGCGCAGCAGCACGCCCTCGCGGAGCACCTTGTCGAGCCGCGCGAACGTGCTTGCCTGGAAATCCGCCTTGCTGTGGTACTCGCCGGCCAGCGGGTGCGTGCCCATCACCGTCCAGCTGACGTCGTCGGCAACGTGGGCGAAGAAGGCCCCGGACTCACCGGTCTCGAGATGCGCAAAGAGTCGGCGGACCTGGTCGGCCGTGGGCGGCATGGTGCTCTGCGGCATGGCGGTCACCCTCCTCGCGCGCTCATCTGGGCGAGCGCCACCACCGTACGCCAGTTCCGGGTGGTGGCGGGCGTCTTGAGCGCGCGCTCGAAGTAGGCGTTGTTGAGCTTGGTGCGGCCGTAGCCGTGCGGCAGATACAGGTAGACGACCTGGCCGGCGGCGATCGCGAAGCCCGCCGCGAGCACCGCCTTCTCGCCGGGACGCGCCGGGATCTTGAGGCCGGCGAAGCCGGCCTCATCCACCGGCGCGCTCACGAAGGTCGCGTGCACCCAGTTGTCATCGAAGTCCGCGGCTCCGACGAAGGGCATCTCGGCGGCGACCCGCGACAGCTCCGCCGCCGTCAGCGCCAGCACGCGCACGTCGTGACCGAGCTCGCGCTCGATCAGGTCGTGGATCGCGGCGGCCTGCTCCGCCGGGTCGTCACCCGCCGCATCGAACACCACGTTGCCGCTCTGCAGGTAGGTCTCCACTGCGGTCAGCCCAAGGCCGCCCAAGGCGCGCCGCAACTCGGCCATCGGGATCCTGTTCTGGCCGGAGACATTCACCGCCCGCAGCAGCGCCACGAAAGTCGTCATCGTCCTCCTGACACTGCGTGGAGCATAGTCGCGAGCGGGCTCGCGGCCAAGAGGACGCGCTCGCGGCAGCGTCGCTCGGCCCGGCGCGAGCCCGTCATTCTTCACCGCCGGTGCCGCACCAGAGCGATGGCCCGCGGAAGTTCGCCTCGTCCGCATCCGCGGCTTCGACCTCCACTGCCGGCCTTGCCGCCAGATGGCCGAAGCCTTCGGAGATGATGAAGTCCTCAGTCGTCAACTGCCGGGGCGGCCGCATGGCCGCGCGCTCCTGGGCCTCGAGAGCCCGCGTGGCGGCGGCACGCTCCTCGACTGTCACGCGCCGCTCCTCTGCGAGCGCCCGCTCCCCGCGCACGAGAATCTCCTCCAGAGTCAGGCCCGCGCCCAGCGGCGCGCCAAGGTCGCCAACGGCCGCCCTTCTGAGGATCTCGTGCTCTCGGCGCAGGCGCTCGTACGACAGCCGGGAGAGCAAGACGGCCGTGGCGCGGCCGCGCTGCGTGAGATAGACCGGCTCGCCGGAGGCTGTCGCCAGCCTGATGGCGCCCGAGGCGTCCTGACGAAAGCCGGTCACGGGGATGATGAGCGGCAGGATGCCCACTTGCACCTCCAGGGAAGCAGCGTATGACGCCCGCCATGGTACGTGCGGCGGGCGCTCTTGGGGAGGGTGGCAATTCACGCAGCCGGCGAGAGGCCGCGGCTGCGGCTCGGCGCACCCGATGCGCCGGCCTCGGGCATGGAGTCGATGACACGCGATGACGTACACGGTACTTCCGGCGGGACCACCAACGGTACATCCAACGATCCCGTCAACTGCGGAGACCGTATGCGACCATGTCGCGCGGGGCGCGGTGACGGCGGGCGAGGCGGAGGGGCGCGGGCCTGACT
>JBAXRL010000304.1:0-4330 GCA_037131205.1 Actinomycetes bacterium
CTCGTGGTGCTCGAAGCCCAGGCCGCCGGCCTGCCGGCGATCGTCAGCGACCGCGGAGGGCCGGGGGAGTACGTGCTGCCCGGCCGTACCGGCCTCATCGTGCCCGGCGACGATCGCGCCGCGCTCGCCGGCGCCATCCATGCCATGCTCGACGACGAGGAGCGCCGGCGCGCCATGGGCCGCGCCGCGAGAGAGCACGTGCTCGGCATCGCCGGCGCGCCCGCGGTGCACGGCGACACAATCATCGGCAGCCTCCGCGGAGCGCCGCCGGCGCCCGGCTGGCGGCACTCGCAGGGAGTCAGAAACGCCGTGTCCCGGCGGCCCAGGAGGGGCGCGCCGGCGCGCCCCGTCTGAGGCCTGGCCCGCGGCTCGCGGAAGAGCGAGGGTGGGGCGGCCCTTCCGGCCGCCCCACCCTCGCCGCGCTCACGGGCCTTTTCGCGCTCCCGTCCCCGCTCAGTGAGGGGCGCCCCCTGCGGAGAACCCCGCGCTGACCCGCCTGGCGCTGGTCAATCGCCTTCGGCGAGCAACTCGTAGATGCGCTTGCGCGCGTCGGCGAGAATCTCGAGCGCCTTCTCGACCTGCTCGGCCGAGCCTGTGGTGCCGACCTGCTTCGCGGCGGCGCCGATCTGAAAGACGCCCTTGCGCAGCTTGAAGCGCGTGCCTTCGGCGCCGTGCTCCGGGCTCTCCCACGGCGCGCCGTGGGCCTCCTTGCTCGCCGCGGCCTCGGCCTTGCCGGTCTCGGTGAGGGAGAACACCCGGCGGCCTTCGACCTCGTCGCCCTTGATGAAGCCCTGGTCCTCGAGGAACTGCAGGGTCGGGTACACCGAGCCGGGGCTCGGGCGCCACATGCCGCCGCTGCGCTCTTCGAGCCGCTGCATGATCTGGTACCCGTGCATCGGCTCCTCGGCGAGCACCGAGAGGATCGCGGCGCGGACGTTGCCGCGGCGCGCCCGCGACCAGGGGCCCCGGCCATGACCGTGCGGGCCATGGGGGCCGTGCGGGCCGAACTTGAAGCGCGCCGGCCCGCACCAGCCGGGGCCGGACTGGGGGCGGCCGGAGCCGCGCCGGGGGCCGCAGCCGCTGGGCGCGTCGGACCCGCCCGAGCCGCCGGAGGGGCCCTGTTGTTCTGTGGATCGTGTCATGTCGTTCCTTTCCGATAACGTTGTAACGCGATATATCGTAACACATCGTTTCCTGCTGTCAAGTGGGGCACACGAAGCGGCTGGCGAGCGGGGTCGGAGCGACGGCGGGCGGGGTCGGAGCCGTGTCGCCCCGGGCGGAGCCGGGCGGCGCAGCCGGCCCCGGCCTCATGCGATACAATCCCCGGCGCATGATCCGCTACCTCGACACCCGCGGTCTCAGCGAGCGCCCGCGCACCTTCACCGAGGCCATCCTCCAGGGCATCGCCCCGGGCGGCGGCCTGTTCGTGCCCGAGCGGCTGCCGCGGTTCACGGTCGACGAGATCGTCGCGCTCGCCGCACTGCCGTACCACGAGCGCGCGGCGCGCGTGTACGAGGCCTTCGGCCTCGACGTCTCCTCCGCGCGCACCCGCGAGATCGCGACCGCGGCCTACGGCGACAACTTCGACGACCCGGCCGTCGCCCCGGTGCGCGAAGCCGCTCCGGGGCGCTTCGTGCTCGAGCTGTGGCACGGCCCGACGCTGGCCTTCAAGGACATGGCGCTGCAGTGCATGCCGCTGTTCTTCAGCGAGGCGCTGGAGCAGGCGCGCGCAAGCGGCGCGACCAGCCTCGACTTCCTCATCCTCGTCGCGACCTCGGGCGACACCGGCGTGGCGGCGCTCAACGGCTTCGCCGATCGCGCCCACACCAGGATCTGCGTGTACTACCCCGACGCCGGCGTCAGCGCGCTGCAGGAACTGCAGATGGTCACGCAGCCCGGCGACAACCTCACCGTGTTCCGCCTGGACGGCGACTTCGACGCCTGCCAGAACGCCGTGAAGGCGGTCTTCGACGACGACGCCTTCGCCGAGGAGCTGGCCGCCCGGCACGGCCTGGCGCTCTCCTCGGCGAACTCCATCAACTGGGGCCGGCTCATGCCGCAGATCGCCTACTACGTGAGCGCCTACGCCGACATGGTCGCGGGCGGCGCCGTGGGCGCCGGCGAGCCGCTCGACGTCTGCGTGCCCACGGGCAACTTCGGCAACATCCTCGCCGCGTACTACGCCAAGCGCATGGGCGTGCCGCTGGGCCGCCTCCTGTGCGCCAGCAACGCCAACAAGGTGCTCGCCGATTTCATCGCCACGGGCGTCTACGACATCTCGAACCGCGGCCTCGTCAAGACGCCCTCGCCGAGCATGGACATCCTCATCTCTTCGAACCTCGAGCGCCTGCTCTACGACCTTTGCGGCAACGCCGCCGTCATCCGCGCCTGGATGCAGGAGCTCAGAGAGTACGGCCGCTTCGCCATCGACGATGCCACGCGGGCGAAGCTGCAGGCCGAGCTCACCGGCGCCTGGGTCGACAACGACACCTGCCTGCAGACCATCGGCCGCGTGCAGCGCGAGGACGGCTACCTGCTGGACCCGCACACGGCCGTGGCGTGGAAGGTCGCCGAGGAGCTCGGCGACGCGCACACTCCCACACTGATCGTGAGCACCGCGCACTGGAGCAAGTTCGCCGCCGACGTGGTCCGCGGCCTGCGCGGCGTGCCGGCCGGCGCGCCGATCCCCGGCGCCGTCCCCGACATCGGCCTGCTCGACGTCGTCACCGAGCTGGCGCCGGGAACCACGGCGCCGCCGCAGCTGCAAGCCGTGCGCGAGCGCCCGGTGCGCTTCGAGGCGCGCGTCGAGCGCGGCCGCGACGCTGTGGAGGCCAGCCTGCGCGGCTGGCTGGGCGACTCAGCGCTGTAGCAGCCGGCTCAGCGCTCCAGGAGCTCCTGCAGCGGGGCCCAGGTAGTGGTCGTCCCAGCCCGCGTCGAACTCCCTCGCCTCGTCATCGGGCACGTTCGTGTGCGCGAGCGTGAGCCTCGTGCCTTCGCCCTCGGGCCTCAGCTCGAAGGTGGCGACTGAGGCCTCGTCCCACTCGTCGTCGTCGCCCCACCACTCCTGCACCAGCCTGAGGAGCGGCTCCGCCGCCGTGACCGCGCCGTAGATGTCGCCGCCCCAGAATGTGAAGGCGGCGCCGGGCTCGGCGCGGATCTCGGCGGGCCCGCCGCCCCACGCCTTGATGACTGCGAGGTCGGTCAAAGCGCGCCATACCGCTGCGGGCGGCGCGCCGATGAAGCAGCTCTTCGTCAGGTCCATGGGTCACCCCCGATCGCGTCGCACACCAAGGTGGCGCCCGGCGCACGGCGGCGCCGACCACCGATACTCTCAGGTCGTCGCGCCGCTCAAACCGGCATGAGGCGAACGTCGACCTTGCCGTCGGTGCTCCAGTGTGCTATCATCTTCCGACTAGTCATAGACTAGTCTATATCGGGGTGACGATGGCCACGGTAGGCGCCTACGAAGCGAAGACCCACCTCCCGGAACTGCTCAGACGAGTCGAGAACGGGGAGCGCATCACCATCACGAGGCACGGCCACGCGGTCGCGGAGCTGGTGCCTGCCGGTTGCGCGGCCGGGCGCGACGTGCGCGCGGTCGTCGAGGAGATCAAAGCGTTCCGCAAAGGCCACAGTCTCGGCGCAGACCTCACGATCCGGCAGCTCATCGACGAGGGTCGCAGGCGCTGATGTTCGTCCTGGACTGCTCCATGACCATGGCGTGGGCGTTCCGCGACGAGACGACGCCCGGCACGCTGGATGCCCTGGAGCTGGCCGCTCGTGAGGCTTGCGTAGCGCCCGGCGTGTGGCCCCTGGAGGTCTGCAACGCGGTGCTCACCGCGCAGCGTCGCGGACGCTTCACCAGCGACGACGTCCCGCTGTTCCTGGCTCTCGTAGGCCGCCTGCGCGTATCTGTCGACGAGGGCGGCCTTCAGCGCGCCTTCGACGACGTGCTCCCGCTGGCCATGCAGCACGCTCTTTCGATCTACGACGCCGCCTACCTGGAGCTGGCGCTGCGCACGAAGGCGCCGCTGGCGACGCTCGACGCCGGTCTGGCGCGCGCCGCGCGCGCCGCCGGCGTCGAGGTCATCGGCGCAGCCTGACCTCGTCCCGGGGCGGGGCGCGCGGCGGTCCGCCGCGCGGCGCGTCGCCGCCCTCCTGAAGACGCCGCATCCCGGGCGCGCCTCAGGGCTCCGTGACCCCGGGCGCGCCCGGCATGCGGGCGGCCACGGCGACCACGGCGGCCACGGCGGCTGCGGCGCGGGGTAGTCCGAAAGGGGAAGATAAGGATGGCGGGCCGCGTACGGCCGTTCGCAGGCTCGCTCGCCGG